>JAKQLM010000727.1 GCA_029567145.1 Pseudomonadota bacterium | reverse complement strand
CGCCGCAAGGCTGTAGGCCCGGATATCCTGCGTCAGGTCGCCGACCTCGGCCCGGGCCTTTTCGACCGTGCGGTTCCAGACCGTGACCTGGTGCCCCGCCTTGATCAGCCGCCGCAGGCCCGGAATCGACGACAGCCCCGTGCCGCACCAATGGATCGTCATGGTCTCTCTCCCCTCTGCTTGGCCCAAGCGGGACCAAGAATTTTCGAAAATTCTTGGCAAATCTTTTCGAAAAGATTTGCGCCCTCTCACACGCCCGCGACGTGCTTGTCGAATTCCACCTTCGCCCGCCCCCAGGCGCCCTTGTCCAGCGCGGTCAGCGTCAACAGCGACGGCAACAACTGCGCCGCATAGTCCTGCGACGATTCCACCGGCATCAGGGACGGCAGATTGTCGATCGCCGTCACATCCAGCGGCGGGTCATCATGCACCCGCAGCGCCGGAGCATCCCAGTCCGTCGCCCGATCATAGACCTTGATCGGCGAGAAATCACTGGTCGGGTCGCAGGCAATATCCCCGATCACCGTCAGCTTGCGCGCATCGGTCTTGGCCGACGCAGGCACGAACACCGGACAGCCGGGCCGCGCCAGGATGCAGTTCAGGAAAATCTCGTGCTGCAACACCTCCGGGAACGGGCCACCCGACGCGGTTTCCGCCATGTCCCACTTCGTCACCGCCACGCCCATCGCGTCGCACAGATCGGCCGCCCCGGTCCCGACCCGTCCCAACGCCCCGATGATGATCGCACGCGGGCGACCAAGACCTGCCAGTTCCGCGCCCAACTGCGCCAGCAAGGCGTCCTTGGACGGCACCTTCCGCACCGGCCCCGCGATCCCGCCCCGCGCTTGCGCCGCCCAGCATTTCAGCGACAGCGCCGCACCCGCATAGCCCGCCCAGTAGCCGAAGGCCGCAACCCGACGCCCATCCTCGCCCACCAGATACTCCAGATCATACAGCACCCCGCCGCCCGCCTTGAACCGCTGCAGCAGCACCCGCCCCGCCGGTTGCCCCTTGTAGGCATGCCCGAACATGATGTGCCGGTGCGTCAGAGGGGTGCCATCCTCGGGCAGTTCCTTCAGCCCGAAGATGATCGCGTCGGCGGGCGCCTTGGGCCACAGGTTTTCCTCGGCAATCTCGCAGCCCGCCGCGACATAGCCGTCCATCGGGATCGCCCGGACCGACGACCGTTCGACCGTCACGCGAATGCCAGCCCTGATCAGAGCCGCAGCGCCTTCGGGCGTCAGGCCCACGCGTTCTTCGTTCGGGCGTTGTTCGGCGCGTACCCAAAGATGCGTCATGGCGTCAGTCCCCCGTGTCGTTTGCGCGACAGATATCAGAACTCGCAGCGGGGAACAGTCCCGTCCAATGCTGGCCTTTACGACGGAAACGCCCTGCACTATCACCGATGGCCAGACAAGCCTCAACGGGTTGATGCGTCGTGACCACAGGCGAAGCACCGCCATCCATCCGGATCGTCCAGAATGCTGTTCTTGTCGCCGGACTGGACGGGCTGGACGCCTCTTCCGGACAGGCCGTTGGCGACCCTGTTCCCCTGCGTGAGCCGCTGCGCCGGATCGGCGTGCGCACCGCCGACGGGACACCCGACCCGCTGGCATCGGTCCGCTACCGCAATAGGTTCGTGCGCGCCCATGCAGCGCCCTTCGCTCCGCCAGACGCCAGCACAGAGGACACCCCGACCCTTGCCGGTCTGTCGATCTTTGGCGGGGTCATCGGCCCGCAGTTTGGCCATCAGGTGACCCAGTCGCTGGGGCGGCTTTGGCTGGCCGACCAGTTTCCCACGGCGCGGATCGTGTTTCTGGCGGCCAACCTGGGGTTTGACCGCCTGCCTGGCTATGTCACCGATCTGGTCCGCGCCCTTGGCGTCGCCAATCGGCTGGAGCTGATCACCCGCACCACGATCTGCGAGACTTTGGCCCTGGGGCCGGACATCTGCAATCTGGAGCGACGGCCAAGCGTGCAGCCGCAGTTTCTGGACTGGCGCGCGCGGCACGATCCCGTGTCGGACAGGCTGGACGCCGATCTGGACCTTTACGTCAGCCGAAGCGGACTTGGCCTTGCGAACGGGCAGTTCCTGCAGGAAACCGCCCTGGAGCACGCTTTGGCGGCGCAGGGGTATCAGGTCTTTCACCCGCAGGATGCCACGATCGCCGTGCAGGCCGCGACTTATCGCCGGGCGCGGCGCGTGATCTTTGCCGACGGTTCGGCCGCGCATCTCTGGTCGCTTTTCGCCCACCCGAAGGCGAAGGTCGCCATCGTGTTGCGGCGTCCGCCGGATCGCCATTTTGCGGCGTGGTTCCGGGCGATCGGTCCAAAGCCCGCGATGCTGGACCACGGGATTGCCGATTTCACCCGCCGGGGCGAAGGGAACCAGCGCAGCGTTGGCCTTGTCGATCTGCGCGCCGTCTGGGATCGCTTGCGCGACCTGGGGTTTCACGACGATCCCGCGCAGATCGGCCCCTCGAAGGCGGACTTGCGCGACTGGCTGGCTGCGTTCTCCGGGCGCAAGACCCCGTTCCCACGGCCGCCCTTCGCGCTGGATGACCGTTCACGCGCGTTGCTTGGACTGCGCAATCGCATCACGATCCGACCCCGCGCCTTGACCTGATGGCGCAGCCGTCTTCGGGATTTGCATTTGCAATCCCTTGCGTTCACGGGCAAGCCTTTGAGGAAATTGCGGACCATAGGCCGATGCAGATCGAACAGACCCCCCTGCCCGATGTCCTGATCGTGACCCCCCGCCGCTTCGGCGATGCGCGCGGCTGGTTCAGCGAAACCTGGAACGCCGCCCGCATGGCCGAGGCGGGGCTGGACCTGCCCTGGGTGCAGGACAACCACTCGCTCTCTGGCTCCAAGGGCACGCTTCGCGGCCTGCATTTCCAGTCGCCGCCGCGCGCGCAGGACAAGCTGGTCCGCTGCACGGCGGGGGCGATCCTGGACGTGGCGGTGGATATCCGCAGCGGCTCGCCCACGTACGGCCGCTGGGTGGGGGTAAAGCTTTCGGCAGAAAACGGGCGGCAATTGTTCGTGCCGAAAGGGTTCCTGCACGGCTTTCTGACCCTGACCGACGGGGCCGAGGTGCAGTACAAATGCACCGACATCTACAGCCCGGACCATGACGGCGCGGTGCGCTGGGACGATCCTGCCTTGGGCATCGACTGGGGCATCGCAACGCCGATCCTGTCGGACAAGGATGCCCGCGCGCCCCTCTTGGCCGACATCGGCAGCCCGTTCCAATGGGGCGGCAGATGAGGCTTCTGGTCACCGGCGGGGCGGGCTTCATCGGGTCGGCGGTGGTGCGACTGGCGGTGACGCAGGGGCATCAGGTGGTGAACCTGGACGCGCTGACCTATGCCGCCTGCCTGGACAGTCTGGCCCCGGTCGCAGGCTCGAACCTGTATAGCTTTGAACACGCCGACATCCGCGACCGCGCGGCCCTGGACCGGATCTTTGCCACCCACACCCCCGACGCCGTGCTGCATCTTGCCGCCGAAAGCCATGTTGACCGGTCCATCGACGGGCCGGGCACCTTTATCGACACCAACGTCACCGGCACCTTCACCTTGCTGGAGGCCGCGCGCGCCTACTGGACCCGGCAGGGCAAGCCGGATGGTTTCCGCTTCCAGCACATCTCGACCGATGAGGTCTTCGGCTCACTTGGTCCCACGGGGCGGTTCACCGAAACCACCCCCTACGACCCACGCAGTCCCTATTCCGCCTCCAAGGCCGCCAGCGACCATCTGGTCCGGGCCTGGGCCGAGACCTATGGCCTGCCGGTCCTGCTGACGAACTGCTCCAACAACTACGGCCCGTATCACTTCCCCGAAAAGCTGATCCCGGTCACCATCCTGAACGCCCTGCACGGCAAGCCCATCCCGGTTTACGGCGCGGGCGAAAACGTCCGCGACTGGCTCTCTGTCGAAGATCACGCCCGCGCCCTGCTGCTGGTGCTGGAATCCGGCATCCCGGGCCGCAGCTATGCCGTGGGCGGCGAGGCCGAGGCGCGCAACATCGACATCGTCACCCGCATCTGCGCCCTGATGGACGAGATGCATCCGCAAGGGGCACCGCATGACCGGCTGATCAGCTTTGTCACCGACCGCCCCGGCCATGACGCCCGCTATGCCATCGACCCGTCCCGCATCCGGGCAGAGCTTGGCTGGCAGCCTTCGGTCACGCTGGACGACGGATTGCGCCAGACCGTGCGCTGGTTTCTGGACAATCCCGGCTGGTGGGGTCCGCTTTTGCAACGACAGGGCGTCGGGCAGCGGCTGGGGACTGCGGGGTGCTGACGGCACATCTGCCGTCGGGCTATCTTCTCGCGCGGGGACTGCCCCGGACGATCCCGGCGCTGCTGCCGGTCGCACTGGTTGGCGCGGTGTTTCCCGATCTGGACATGATCTGGTTCCATCTGGTCGATGACCGGGCGTTTCACCATCATCGCTATTGGGTCCACATTCCGGCCTTCTGGCTGACCGTGGCCGCGATCACCCTGCCGCTGGCGGCCTTGCTGGGTCATGTCCGCACGACGGCGGTGTTCTTTGCCGCGATCCTGCTGCACCTGATCCTGGACAGCATCGGCGGCGGCATCCTCTGGGCCGCGCCGGTCAACGACCACCTTTACACGCTGGTCACCGTGCCCGCGACCCACGGCCACTGGGTCACCAACTTCATCCTGCACTGGACCTTCCTGGCCGAACTGGCGATCTGGCTGGCCGCGCTGACCCTGTGGTGGCAGCGCCGCAAGGTTGCCGCCTGATGGACAGCCTGTTCTTCATCGCCTCCAAGACCCTGGGCATGGTCGCCAGGGCCGAAACCTGGGCGCTGGTCCTGATGCTGCTGGCCTTGTTCGGGCTGTGGCGCGGGCGGCTTCGGCTGGCGGGGGTGTCGCTGTCGCTATTGCTGGCGGGCACGCTGGCGCTGACGCTGTTTCCCTTGGGCGACCTTCTCCTCCGCCCGCTTGAAGACCAGTTCCCCGCCCGCCCCGATCTGCCCCGCCCCGACTTGCCCCGAATCGACGGGATCATCGTCCTGGGCGGGGCCGAGGAAACCGGGGCCACCCGGCACTGGGGCGGCGCGCAGCTGAACGACGCGGGCGAACGGCTGATCGAAGGCGCGGCCCTGGCCCTGCGCCACCCGCAGGCGCGGCTGGTCTTCACCGGCGGCTCGGCCCGCGTGGGGCGGGACGAGGACACCACCGACCCGTCCTTGATGGTGCGCGACCTGTGGCTGGGCCTGGGCGTCGCGCCCGACCGGATCGTGCTGGAACAAGCCTCGCGCAACACCACCGAAAACGCGGCGTTGACCCGCGATCTGGTGCAGCCCCAGGCAGGAGAGGTCTGGGTCCTGGTCACCTCGGCCTTTCACATGCCCCGCGCGCATGCGACCTTTACCCGCCAGGGGTGGGACGTGGTGGCCTGGCCGGTGGATTTCCGGTCCGGCGATCTGGCGGATGGGCGGGGCATCTGGCGGCTTGACCGGAACCTGCAAGGGCTGAACCTGGCGCTGAAGGAATATCTTGGAACACTGGTGTATCGGGTGATGGGGAAATGAAGGTGCTGGTCTTCGGCACGACGGGACAAGTCGCGCAGGAGTTGCAGCGCCTCTTGCCCGACGCGCGGTTTCTGGGCCGCGATCAGGCCGACCTTGCCGATCCGGCGGCCTGTGCCGCAGCGATTGCCGACGCCCGGGCCGACCTGGTGATCAACGCCGCCGCCTGGACCGCCGTGGACAAGGCCGAGACCGATGAGGCCGCCGCAACCGTGGTCAATGGCGACGCGCCCGCGGCAATGGCCCGCGCGGCGGCGGACCGGGGTCTGCCCTTCCTGCACCTGTCCACCGATTACGTCTTTGACGGCACCGGCGACCAGCCCTTTGCCCCGGACCACCCCACCGGCCCCCTGAACGCCTATGGCCGGTCCAAACTGGCCGGAGAGCTTGGCATCCGCGCGGCGGGCGGCAACCACCTGATCCTGCGCACCTCCTGGGTCTTCTCGGCCCATGGCGCGAACTTCGTCAAGACCATGCTGCGGCTGGGGGCCACGCGCGACAGCCTGACCGTCGTCGCCGACCAGATCGGCGGCCCGACCCCCGCCAGCGCCATTGCCCTGGCCCTGATCCAAGCCGCCAGGGCGCTCTGCGACGGCGCGACGGGCGGCACGCACCACTTCGCAGGCCGCCCCGCGACCAGTTGGGCTGATTTCGCCCGCGCCATCATGACCACCGCCCCCCTGCCCTGCCAGATCAGGGACATCCCCTCGACCGACTATCCCGTTCCCGCCGCGAGGCCGTTGAACTCCCGTCTAGATTGTGCGAGTCTGCACGCGGCCTTCGGTATCGATCAGCCGGACTGGACGGAAACTCTGGCTGTCGTCGTGCGGGACATACTGCATCGCGATCGCACCGAATAAGGCGATGGAATGTCTTCAAGATTGATGCGGCACACGCCGGGGACGGTCGTTCCCCTGCAGCAGAACCATCCGCATCAGTTCGCCCTGGACTACGCGGTGTCCCTGTACGCCCGGAACGCGATCTTCACCTTCATCCCGAAGAACGGCTGCACATCCCTGCGCTACAGCGCCGCGCTGGACAACCAGGTGATCTCCGACCTGACCCAGCTGGACTGGATCCATGAAAACAACGCCAGCTTTCGACCGACCCATCGCGACCTTGTCACAGCCACCTACACCTTCGTCGTTCTGCGCTGTCCCTTTCAGCGGCTGGTCAGCTGTTTTCTGGACAAGATCGTGGCCGAACCCTCGCTTGTGCGTCCGCTGCAGGCCCGCGCCCTGGCCCGCCGCCTTGTCCGGGAGGGCAGGATGGCGACCCGCGTCGCGCGGCTTTTGCAGCGCACCGGCGCGAACCTCACCGCGCAGCCGGACCTCACCTTTGCCGATTTCGTGTCGCTGCTGGAAACGCCCGGAGCCTTGAGCCTGGACATCCACTGGCAGCCCCAGGCCGACTTTCTGATCTACCGCAGCTATGATGATGTCTTCCGGCTGGAAGACATGGCCCATGCGCAAACGACGGTGCAGGCCAAGGCGGGCTTCACCGTGCATGACACGCGGGCGATCACCGGGCACGGCAACTCTGGCAGGGACTGGATCAGCGACGGGTTCTTTGGCCGCACCGACACAAGGACCCTGCGCAAGCTGAAGAACGACATGAAGGTCCCGGCCTATGACCTGTTCTACGACGCCGAGCTTTATCGCCGCGTCAGTCGGCTGTATCAGTCTGACATACAGCTTTATGCAGGGCATTTCGGGCAGTCGGCCCTTCTGCAGCAACACTTGGCAACAGGGACGCGGGTCCGGGCAATGGCAGCAAACAGACGCAAGGGCATTCTTCTGGCCGGGGGCACCGGGTCGCGGCTGTGGCCGATCACGCTGGGCACCTCAAAGCAGCTTCTGCCGATCTATGACAAGCCGATGATCTATTACCCGCTGTCGGTCCTGATGCTGGCCGGCATCCGCGAGATTGCGATCATCACCACGCCCGACGATCAGCCGCAGTTCCAGCGCCTGATGGGCGACGGCGGGCAATGGGGGCTGCGGCTGACCTGGCTGGTGCAGGACCGGCCCGAAGGCCTGGCACAGGCCTATCTTCTGGCGCGCGATTTCCTGGACGGGGCGCCTTCAGCCATGGTCCTGGGCGACAACATATTTTTCGGCCACGGCCTGCCCGAGATGATGGCGCGCGCCGATGCGCTGCCGACCGGCGGCACCGTGTTCGGCTATCATGTCTCTGACCCCGAACGCTATGGCGTGGCGGCCTTTGACGACCAGGGCAAGGTGACCGGGATCGTTGAAAAGCCCAAGGTCCCGCCCTCCAGCTTTGCGATCACCGGGCTGTATTTCCTGGACGGCCGCGCGCCGGACCTTGCGGCCAGCATCACCCCCTCGGCCCGGGGAGAGCTGGAGATCGTCGATCTTCTGGAACAGTACCGCGCCGAAGGCACGCTGCAGGTCGAACGCATGGGACGCGGCTTTGCCTGGCTGGACACCGGCACGCCCGGCAGCCTGCTGGACGCCGGAAACTTCGTCCGCACGCTGGAGGAGCGGCAGGGCATGCAGGTCGGTTCGCCCGATGAAATCGCGTTTCAGCAAGGCTGGATCGACCGCAGGGGCCTTGCCGACCGGGCCGACCTTTTTGCCCGGTCCAGCTACGGCGCGCATCTGGCCAGCGTGCTGAAGGACTAGCGGATGACCTTGGGTTTCATCGGAACAGGCGCGATTGCTGCGGCGATGGTCGAAGGCCTTGCCCCCGACCGCATCCTGCTCTCGCCGCGCGGGGCCAGTGTCGCGGCGGACCTTGCGGCGCGGTTTGCGGGCGTGACCATCGCGGCCAGCAATCAGGCCGTGGTCGATGGCAGCGACCTGGTCGTCCTGTCAGTCCGGCCGCAAGTGGCCGAAGCGGTGATCCGCGCCCTGCGCTTTCGCCCGGGGCAAAAGGTCCTCAGCCTGATCGCGGCGACCGGGATCGACCATCTGCAAGACTGGATCGGGCTTGATCTGCCGGTGATCCGGGCCATTCCCCTGCCGTTTGTCGCCGACCGCGACGGCGTCACGCCGATCTTTCCGCCCGATCCCGATGTGGCAGCGCTGTTTGACCGCCTGGGCACCACGGTCGAATGCGAAACCCGAGCCGAGTTCGATGCGATGGCCGTCGGCTCAGCCCTGATGGGCACCTATTTCGGCATTCTGGAAATCGCCGTCGACTGGCTGACCCGGCAGGGCCTGCCGCAGGCGGCGGCGCGGACCTATATGACGGGGCTTTTCGCCAGCCTTGGCGGCGTGGCCAGCGACAGCCCGCTGGATCTTGCCGCGCTGCGCGAAGGGTTTTCCACCAAGGGCGGGCTGAACGAACAGGTGTTCCGCGTCTTTACCGAGCAGAACGGCGCCACCGCCCTGACCACGGCGCTGGATCAGGTCGCAGCCCGCGTCCGCGGCTGACCGGGGGGGCGGCCGCAGGTTAAGAAACCCTGAACGCCCGCAACCAAGCCATTGTAATCGCTGACCTCTGCGCGTCTGTCCACAGTGGACAGATCAGGCCGCCTGCTCTGCCGCTGGCCGCCGGATCGCGCCCGCCGCGTCCAGCACCAAAGGCCGCAACCCCACCCCGCCCGCGTCCAGCACCGCAAACAACTGCCGCCGCATCCGCGGTTCCCAGAAGTCGTTGATATGTGACGCCAGCAGGGAAACCCCTTCGGCATGCGGCTTTGATTCCATGAACTTGGCGATATCGTTCGCCATGCGGGTAATCTTGTCAGCCGACATGGCTATCCTCCGTCAAACGGTCTGAATGGGAAAAGACCTCGAACCTGTCGGGCCGGGCCAAGGCGATCAGCGTGATCCCGGCGGTTTCGGCCACAGCGACGGCCTCGGCCGTGGGGGCAGACACCGCGATGATCATGGGGGCGCCCAACATGGCAACCTTCTGCACCATGTCGGTCGAGACGCGGCTGGTCAGCACCACCGCCCCGGTCGGAGCAAGACCGGCCCGCAGCATCCCGCCGACCAGCTTGTCCAGCGCGTTGTGCCGCCCGACATCTTCGCGCGCCAGAAGCACCCGCCCGTTCCAGAACGCCGCGCCATGCACCGCCCGCGTCGCGTCATGCAGCCGCTGTTCCCCCGGAAGCGCCGCCACGGCGGTCAGCACCTGCGCGGGCGTCATCCGAAAGCCGGACGGCGGCACGGCCGGCACATCCCGCAGCGCCTGATCAATGCTGTCGATCCCGCAAAGGCCGCAGCCCACCGGCCCCGACATCGTGCGACGCCGCGCCGCCAGCCGCGCCTCGGCTTCCGGGAGCAGCCAGACCTGCACGTCATATCCGCGCGGGAGGGGTTCGACCTCGACCGACAGGATATCCCCCGGCCCCGCGATCCCTTCGGTCAGGGCAAACCCGTGGCCGAAATCCTCCAGGTCCGACGGCGTCGCCATCATCACCGCCTGCGTCGTCCCGTTGAACGACAGCGCGACGGCCACTTCTTCGGGCAGCACCCGCTCCCCCGGCGTCACCGAGGGACCGAACACCAGCCGGGGCGTGGCCCGCGCGCCCTTCATTCCGCCGCCAGAATCCGCCGCGACAGGGTGGCCTGGGCGGTGTAGTCCTCTTGCCACTCGGACGGGCCGTTGGACGGACTGACCTGAACCGCCGTCACCTTGTACTCCGGGCAGTTCGTCGCCCAGTCGCTGAAGTCGGTGGTGATGACGTTGGCCTGCGTGTCGGGGTGGTGGAAGGTCGTGTAGACCACGCCGGGGGCCACCTTGTCGGTCAGCGTCGCCCGCAAGGTGGTATCGCCCGAACGGCTGGCCAGCCGCACCCAATCGCCCTCCTTGACCCCACGGTTTTCGGCGTCATGCGGATTGATCTCCAGCACGTCCTGGTCATGCCAGACCACGTTCGCCGTCCGCCGGGTCTGCGCGCCGACGTTGTACTGCGACAGGATGCGCCCTGTCGTCAGCAACAGCGGGAAGCGCGGGCCGGTCTTTTCATCCGTCGCCACGTATTCGGTCCGGATGAACTTGCCCTTGCCCCGCACAAACCCGTCGATGTGCATCAGAGGCGTGCCCTCGGGTGCCGCATCGTTGCAGGGCCACTGGATCGAGCCCATCGTCTCGATCTTCTCATAGGTCACCCCGGCAAAGCTGGGCGTGGTCAGGGCGATCTCTTCCATGATCTGACTGGGATGCGTGTAAGTCCAGTTCGCCCCCATGGCCTGCGCGAACATCTGGGTGACCTCCCAGTCGGCATAGCCCTGCTTCGGGGCCATCACCTTGCGGACCATGTTGATCCGACGCTCCGCGTTTGTGAACGTTCCGTCCTTTTCCAGAAAGCTGGACCCGGGGAAGAACACATGGGCGTAATTCGCCGTCTCGTTCAGGAACAGGTCGTGGACGATCACACACTCCATCGCGGCCAGACCGGCGGCAACGTGGTGGGTGTCGGGGTCCGACTGCAGGATATCCTCACCCTGGCAGTACAGGCCCTTGAACGTGCCCTCGACCGCGGCGTCCAGCATGTTCGGAATCCGAAGGCCGGGTTCCGGGTCGATCTTCACGCCCCAGAGGTTTTCATAGATCGCCCGCACTTCCGGGTTCTTCACATGGCGGTAGCCCGGCAGTTCATGCGGGAACGACCCCATGTCGCACGAGCCCTGCACGTTGTTCTGGCCGCGCAGCGGGTTCACCCCGACACCGGGCCGGCCGATATTGCCGGTCAGCATGGCAAGGTTGGCGATGCCGATCACGGTCGTGGACCCTTGGCTGTGTTCCGTCACCCCCAGCCCGTAGTAGATCGCCGCATTGCCACCCGTCGCGTACAGGCGGGCGGCGCCACGGATCTCCTCGGCCGGGACGCCGGTCACCATCTGCACCGCTTCGGGCGAGTGGTTGGGGGCGCTGATGAACTCGGCATAATCCTGGAATTCGTCCCAGTCGCAGCGTTCCCGAATGAACGTTTCGTCATACAGCTTTTCGGTCACGATCACATGCGCGATGGCACTGACAACCGCCACGTTGGTGCCCGGGGTCAGCGCCAGGTGATGCGCCGCCTTGTAGTGCGGGCCTTCCACCGTTTCCGTCCGGCGCGGATCGACGACGATCAGCTTCGCCCCCTTGCGCAGGCGCTTCTTCATCCGGCTGGCAAAGACCGGGTGCCCGGCATGCGGGTTCGCGCCGATCACCATGATGACGTCGGCATCTTCGACCGAATCGAAATCCTGCGTCCCCGCACTGGTGCCAAACGTCTGCCCAAGACCATAGCCGGTAGGCGAATGGCACACGCGCGCACAGGTATCCGTATTGTTGTTCATAAACACGCCGCGCGTCAGTTTCTGAACAAGGTAGGTCTCCTCGTTCGTGCAGCGGCTGGAGGTGATCACGCCAACCGAATTCCGCCCGTACTTCGCCTGGATGCCCTTCATCCGGTTCGCCGCAAACTCCATCGCCTCGGCCCAGGACACTTCCTGCCAGGGGTCGTTGATGCTGTCGCGGATCATCGGTTTCAGGATGCGATCCTGATGGCTGGCATAGCCATAGGCAAAACGGCCCTTGACGCAGGAATGGCCCCGGTTGGCCTTGCCGTGCTTGTAGGGGGTCATGCGGACCAGCTCGTCGCCGCGCATTTCGGCCTTGAACTGGCAGCCGACGCCGCAATAGGCGCAGGTGGTGATGACCGCATGCGACGGGGTGCCGATCTCGATGATCGACTTTTCCTGCAGGGTCGCGGTCGGGCAGGCCTGCACGCAGGCGCCGCAAGACACGCAGTCGCTGGCCAGCGCATCGTCGGTCTTGGCCCCAAAGGACACGCGGCTGTCGAAACCCCGGCCCTCGATGGTCAGCGCGAAGGTGCCCTGCACTTCCTCGCAGGCGCGAACGCAGCGCGAGCAGATGATGCATTTCTGCGGGTCGTAGCTGAAATAGGGGTTGCTGTCGTCGCGCGGGATGTAGTTCGGGTTCGCCTCGCCGCTGGTGTTGCGGGCGCGGAAATGGGTGTCCACCGCGTCATACCGCACGTCGCGCAGACCCACGGCCCCGGCCATGTCCTGCAGCTCGCAATCGCCGTTCGCGCTGCAGGTCAGGCAGTCCAGCGGGTGATCGCTGATGTAAAGCTCCATCACCCCGCGCCGCAGCTGCTTCAGCTTGGCGTTCTGGGTGTGGACCTTCAGGCCGGGCGCAACCGGCGTGGTGCAGGACGCCGGGGTGCCGTTCCGGCCCTCGATCTCGACCAGGCACAGCCTGCAGGACCCGAAGGCATCAATGCTGTCCGTCGCGCACAGCTTTGGCACCTGTATGCCCGCCTCTGCCGCCGCGCGCATGATGCTGGTGCCTTCGGGCACGGTCACGTCAAAGCCGTCGATGGTCAATGTGACCAATTGTTTGCTTTTCGCCGCCGGGGTCCCGAAATCGCGGTCGGGGATGATGAAGTCTTTCATTCGGCTGCCTCTTTCGAACGGGCGAAGTCATCGGGGAAATGGGTCAGGGCGCTCATCACCGGATAGGGGGTGAACCCGCCAAGGGCGCAAAGCGACCCGGATTTCATCGTGTTGCACAGGTCCGCGATCAGCGGCAACGCGCTGGCATCGCCGCGCGCGACGCGGTCCAGCGTCTCGACCCCGCGCACCGCGCCGATGCGGCAGGGGGTGCATTTCCCGCAGGATTCAATCGCGCAGAACTCCATCGCAAAGCGCGCCATGGCCAGCATGTCGGTCGTGTCGTCGGCGATGGTCAGACCGGCGTGGCCGATCAGCCCGTCCTTGCCGGCAAATTCCTCATAGCCGAAGGGCGTGTCGAACAGCGACGGCGGGAACCAGGCCCCCAAAGGCCCGCCAACCTGGACCGCCTTGACCGGGCGTCCACTGGCCGTGCCCCCGGCGATGTCGTTGACGATCTGGCCCAGGGTCAAACCGAACGCGCATTCATAAAGGCCACCGAAGCGCACGTTCCCGGCGATCTGCAACGGGATCGTGCCTCGGCTGCGGCCCAGTCCAAAGTTCTTGTAGTGCTGCGCGCCCTTGGCCATGATCACCGGCACGGACGCCAGCGAAATCACGTTGTTGACCACGGTCGGCCGCCCCAGGAACCCCTGCAGCGCGGGCAGCGGCGGCTTGGCGCGGACAACGCCGCGCTTTCCCTCCAGCGAGTTAAGGAGCGACGTCTCCTCGCCGCAGACATAGGCCCCCGCGCCGACGCGGATTTCCATGTCGAACTGCGGTCCCAGCACGCCAGCCTGCCGCGCAACCAGCACGGCGGCATCCATCACGCGGATGGCGACGGGGTATTCCGAACGAATGTACACATATCCCTTGGTCGCCCCGCAGGCGAGACCGGCAATCGCCATGCCCTCGATCAGGGTGAAGGGGTCGCCTTCCATCAGCATGCGGTCGGCAAAGGTCGCGCTGTCGCCTTCGTCGGCGTTGCAGACGATGTATTTCTGGTCGCCCGCAGCCTCGGAGACTGTCTTCCACTTGATCCCGGTCGGAAAGCCCGCGCCCCCCCGACCGCGCAATCCGCTGTCGGTCACTTCGGCGACGATCTCGGCCCTGGTCATCGCCTTGGCGCGGCCCAGTCCCACCAGCCCGCCATACGCGCGGTAGTCGTCCAGCGACAGGGGGTCGATCACGCCGACGCGGGCAAAGGTCAGCCGGGTCTGGCCCAGCATCCAGGGATGGGCCTCGACCAGCCCCAGCGCCTTGGGATGCGCGGCCAGATCCCCGAACAGGCCGGGGATGTCGGCGACGGTCATCGGGCCAAAGCCCAGACGGCCCGCTTCGGTCACCAGTTCGACCAGCGGCTCTAGCCAGACCATCCCGCGTGAGCCGTTGCGGACAACCTGAACGGTCACGCCCCGGCGCGCGGCTTCGGAGTGAACGGCAGCGACCAGGGCATCGGCCCCAAGGGCAACGGCCACACTGTCAAGGGGAATGTAAACTTTCATTCGGAAACCTTTGCGACCAGCGTTTCATCGCAGCGACCGACCAGTTGCCCGTCCACCATCGCCGCCGGTCCGCAGGCGCACAGGCCCAGGCAGAACACGGGTTCCAGCGTCACGCGGCCATCCGGCGTGGTTTCGTGCCAGTCGACCCCCAGCGCCGCCTTGATCCGCCCGGCAACCGCATCCGCGCCAACGGCCTGACACGCCTCGGCGCGGCACAGCTTGATCACATGCCGCCCGGCGGGGGCTTCGCGAAAGTCGTGGTAGAAACTGATCACGCCGTGCACTTCGGCCTTGGACAGGGTCAGCGCCGCCGCGATCTGCGGAATGGCGCTTTGCGGCACATGGCCGAAATCGGCCTGGATCGCGTGCAGGATGGGAAGCAACGGACCCTCCAACCCCTGATGGGCGGCGAGGATCTCGGCGATCCGGTCGGTCTGGGCAGAGGAATCAAGCATGCGGGCAACCCTTGGCTGGCATCAGCCCGTGATACGCCGTTTGATAGGATAATCAATATAGATATGCCGTTACACGATAGGCAAAGACTATCGAAACAGCCGGACCGCCTCGTCCACCAGGGCCTGCAGCACCGGGGTCTGCGGGTCGCGGCGGGCGGCGATCAGGCCGACCGTGTGCTCTGCCTCTGGCTCGACGATCGGGACCGACATGAGCCGCCCGTCTGCCACGAACATGTCGGCCAGCTTTTTCGGCACCACGCTGGCCCAGCGCCCGGTCAGCACATGCGCCACCAGCGCCATGGTCGAGTTCGACTCGATCATCGGCACCGAGGCCACCCCCGCCTCGCCCAGGTGCTGATTGACGATCCGGCGGTTCTGCATGTCCGAGGTCAGAAGGCACAGCGGCACGGTGGCAAGCTCGGCCCAGCTGACATGGCGACGCCCGGCAAGATCGGACCCGGGCGCGATCAGCAGGCGGTAGAATTCGGTATAAAGCGGCACCTGGCTGACCCGGCCCAAGGGTTCGTTGTCCAGATAGGTGATCCCGGCCTCCAGGTCCAAGGCCTCGATCCCGGTCAGAATTTCGACGCTGGTCCGCGACAGGATCGACACGCGGACATTCGGATGCCGGGCGGTAAAGGGGCCGGTCAGATCAGCGACCATCGGCAGGGCCGTCGGGATCACCCCCAGCCGCAGGTTGCCGGACAGGCCGGTGCGCACGACCCGCATCTCGTCGCGCAAGGCCCGCACGTCGCCGACGATGCCCAGCGCGCGGTCCAGCACGCGCTGGCCTTCGGGCGTCAGGCCCTGAAACCGGCTGCCGCGGAACACCAGCTGCACGCCAAGCTGATCCTCCAGCTGCCGGATCGCGGACGACAGCGACGGCTGCGTGACGCCGCAGGCCTCGGCCGCGCGGCCAAAGTGGCGCTCCTTGGCCAGGGCGATGAACATTTCCAGCTTGTCGATCATGGCGCTGACCCTGCCGCGCCGCGCCCTTGCCCGCAAGCCCTGCAAGGCTTACCTCTGGCACATGAGACGTTTCCTTCCCTTCCTGCCGAAGCCCGCAATCGTCCCGGTGATCCGCCTTGGCGGCACCATCGGCACCGGCACCCGCGCCCTGAACGACGAGGCGCTGGCCCCGCTGATTGAACGCGCCTTCAAGCGCAAACCTGCGGCCGTGGCGCTGCTGGTGAACTCTCCTGGTGGGTCGGCGGTGCAGTCCAGCCTGATCGCCGCCCGCATCCGGCGGCTGGCGGACGAAAAGAAAGTCCCGGTCCACGCCTTTGTCGAAGATGTCGCAGCCTCGGGCGGCTACTGGCTGGCGTGCGCGGCGGACGACATCTGGGTCGATGACAGCAGCATCGTCGGGTCGATCGGGGTGATCTTCGCGTCCTTCGGCTTCCCCGGACTGATGGCAAAGCAGGGGGTGGAACGGCGGGTGATCACGGCGGGCAAGTCGAAAAGCCTGGCCGACCCGTTCCTGCCGCAGAAGGACGAGGATGTGGCGCGGCTAAAGGCGTTGCAGGCCCCGATCCACCAGGCCTTCATTGATCATGTGAAATCCAGTCGCGGCTTGCGGCTGGACCTGACGGCGGACCTGTTCAACGCGGATGTCTGGGTTGGCAAGCAGGCGGTCGATCTGGGACTGGTCGACGGCATCGCGCATATCGAGCCGAAGCTGAAGGCGCTTTATGGTGCCAAGGTCAAGCTGGCCCCCTTGGGCCGCAAGCGCGGCCTGTTTCAGCGGCTGGGCCTGTCCTTGACGGACGAAACGCTGGGTGCGGTGGAAGACAGGGCGCTTTGGGCGCGGTATGGGCTTTAGATGCTGGTCAAGACCATCCTCGTCTTTCTTGGCCTTATGGTGCTGGTCGCCCTGATCGGCCGGGCGCTGTTTCCGTCCGCCTTGCCCCGGGTGATGCGAAAGAAGTCCGCTCCCCCTGTCTGCGACAAATGCGGGCGCTATGTGATCGGCCGCAAGACATGCGATTGCGGGGGACGCGCGAAATGACGGCACTGGTGACCGGGGCGGGCAAGCGGCTGGGCCGCGCGATGGCGCTGTATCTGGCGGGCCGGGGGCATGACGTGGCGGTTCACTACGCCTCGTCCGCCCCTGAGGCGGAAGCCGTAGTCGCCGAAATCCGCGCCATGGGCCGCCGTGCGCAGGCGTTTCAGGCAGATTTGCTGGACGAAGCGCAAGTGCAGGCGCTGATCCCGGCGGTCACCGCTGCCTTGGGGCCGCTGACGGTGCTGGTCAACAACGCCTCGATCTTCGAATACGACCGGATCGACACGGCGACCCGCGAAAGCTGGGACCGCCACATCGGATCGAACCTGCGCGCGCCCTATGTCCTGACGCAGGCCTTTGCCCGCCAGTGCCCCCCTGCCGTGCCCGATGACCAGGGCGAGCCTTTGGCCCAGGGCCTGATCCTCAACATGATCGACCAGCGCATCCTGAAGCTGACGCCCGAGTTTTCGACCTATACCATCGCCAAGATGGGCCTGTGGGCGCTGACCCAGACCGCCGCGCAGGGCCTGGCCCCGCATGTCCGGGTGAACGGCATCGGCCCCGGCCCCACCCTGCGCGGATCGCGGCAGTCCGAGACGCATTTCGCCAACCAGCGCGCGGCGACCGTCCTGGGCCGGGGCGCAAACCCGTCCGACATCACCGCCGCGCTGGGGTTTTTCCTGGACAGCCCCGCCGTGACCGGCCAGTTCATCGCCGTGGACGGAGGCCAGCATCTTGGCTGGAAGACCCCGGACGTGCTGGGGGTCGAATAGCCCCCGACACAGGAGCAGCGACAAGTTGTCCACTTCTCACGTCGCCGTCACGGCTTTGTCATAATTCGTCAGGAATTTCAGGGATTTGCCACGCGTAAGAAAATCTTTGTCCTAAAATCAACGACTTAACAAAACGCCCAAAAAATAGGCAACCTTGCGAAACCGGCTGAAAACAACGAAAATTCGCCACTCCTGAAATCTTCTCCGCAGAGTTATCCACAGAAACGGGGGACAGCTTTGCTCTTGCCACTGTGCCCGGTTCGGTGGCAGCCGGACCCAAGAATCGATAGACTGTAAACCATGCCCGACTCCGACGCCCCGAAACTCCGCACCGGACATGAGGTGATCCAGGATCACCTGCGCACGCTGGACGGCAGTCCCGGCGTCTACCGGATGCTGAACGCCGCGTCCGAGGTGCTGTACGTCGGCAAGGCGCGCAACCTGAAGGCCCGCGTGTCGAACTACGCCCGCCCCTCGGGCCATTCCGGCCGCATCGCCCGGATGATCTCCGAGACGGCCTCGATGATGTTCCTGTCCACGCGCACGGAGCTTGAGGCGCTGCTACTGGAACAGAACCTGATCAAGCAGCTGAAGCCGCGCTACAACGTGCTCTTGCGCGACGACAAGTCGTTCCCGAACATCCTGATTTCCGCCGAGCACCCCTATCCGCAGATCAAGAAGCACCGCGGCAAGAAGTCCGAAAGGGGCGCCTATTTCGGCCCCTTCGCCAGCGCAGGCGCTGTCAATCGCACGCTGAACCAGCTGCAAAAGGTGTTCCTCCTGCGCAACTGCTCGGACTCGATGTTCGAATCCCGCACTCGCCCCTGCCTCCAATTCCAGATCAAGCGCTGCAGCGCGCCTTGCGTCGAAAAGATCAGCCGCGACGGCTATGCCACCCTCGTCGCCGATGCCACGCGCTTCCTGGAAGGCAAGACCACCTCGGTCCAGGCCGACCTGGCCAAGGCGATGACCGAGGCCTCCGAAGCCATGGAATTCGAACGCGCCGCCGCCCTGCGCGACCGGATCAAGTCGCTGACCCAGGTCCAGCAGACCCAGGGCATCAACCCCCAGGGCGTGACCGAGGCGGACGTCGTCGCGCTTCACCTTGAACACGGCCAAGCCTGCGTCCAGGTCTTCTTCATCCGCGCCAACCAGTCCTGGGGCAACCGTGACTTCTA
>JAKQLM010000721.1 GCA_029567145.1 Pseudomonadota bacterium | reverse complement strand
CGCCGCAATGGGAAGCCTCGGTATGGCTGTTGGCGTAGAAGGGGAGGACTTCGGTCAGGATGAACTCTTCGACCTGCCGCAGCGCGCGGCCCGAGGCGACATAATCAGCGTAGACGAGTTTCTGGCGGCCGAAGGGCGTGTCAAATTCCATGCCCTTGCCGATGAGGCCGCGGGCGATGTCCTGCACCCCGCCAAGGCTGTCGCGGAAGCTTTGCATCTGGCCGGGAAAGTGGATGGGGTGCGGCATAGCAATCTCCTTTTCTTGCCGCGAAGATAAGGGACGGCCGGGTTGTGCAGTCTGCCTTTTTCTTGCAGTATTTGCAGAAAATTGGGTCAGGTGATCGGCATGGTGGCAAATATCGACAATCTTGATCTGCGTATCTTGTCAATGCTGCAAAAGGACGGGAGCCTAACGCAGCGCGATCTGGCCGAAGGGATCGGCCTGTCGCAGAACGCCCTCTGGCGGCGGTTGCAGGCCTTGCAGGCGGCGGGCGTGATGCGGGGCAGCCGGGTGATGGTGGACCTGAAGGCGTTGGGTATGGATCTGACGGTGCTGGTGATGATCAAGACCCGCCACCATTCGCGCGACTGGCTGGAAAGCTTTGCCCGCCATGTGGGGACCCTGCCCGAGGTGGTCGATTGCTTTCGGATCGGGGGGGAGTGGGACTATATGCTGAAGGTCGTGACCAAGGGGATGGCCGGGTATGACGCCTTTTATCAGCGGCTGATCACCGGGTTCGACTTTGACACCGTGACGGGCATCTTCGCGATGGAGGCTTTGGTCGAGAACCGCCCGGTCGATCTGCTGCGGCTGGTGGAGCCGTCGCGGGGATAGGTGGGCCCTTTCCATTGGCAGGAAAGCGGCATAGCAAGGCAGCTTTCCTTACGCTCAGGCCCGGAACCAGACGCATGGCACAGAAGCTTTCGCTGACGACCACCTCGATCATTCTGGGGATGGTGGCCGCCGTCGGGCCGTTCGCCATCGACATGTACCTGCCCGCGATGCCCGAGATCGGCCATGATCTGGCGGCCGAGATGCAGGCGGTGCAGTGGACCATCGTGGCCTATTTCATCGCCTTTGGCCTCGCGCAGTTGATCTACGGACCTTGGGCCGATCAGGCGGGGCGGAAGCCGCCTTTGTATGTCGGGCTGGGGCTGTTCATCGCGGGGACGGTGGTTTGCGCGCTGGCCCCCAGCATCGGCTGGCTGATCGCGGGGCGGGTC
>JAKQLM010000712.1 GCA_029567145.1 Pseudomonadota bacterium | reverse complement strand
CGCCGCACCGGCGTCTCCGAGGAAATGTCGCCCGAAGCGGCGGTCGACCGCGTCGCGGCGATCTACGCGGCGCACGCGTAAGACGGGGGCGCTGTCGGCGTCCATTCTGTCGCAGCGGCGAGGCCTGACGGCTTTGACGCTGCGGCAGGCTTGATTTGTGCCGGGCGGCAGTCATCTTTCTGCAATCTTTCCTTGCCAGCCTGAGCCCATGACGCTGCCTGCCAACCATTACCGGACCCTGAAACGCGACCTGTCGCTGCATGAGCTCTTGGCCGATGGCATCGTGCATGCCCTCGCGCTTCTGGCCGGGGTGATCGCCTTTCCGCTGCTGCTGTTTCACGCGCTGCAGACCGCCGGGATCGGCACTTTTGCGGCGCTGGCGGTCTATGCGGCGGGGTTTTTCCTGATGTGGGGCTTCTCATTGGCCTACAACATGACCCCGCCAAGCGCGCTGAAGTGGCTTTTGCGGCGGTTCGACCATTCGATGATCTATGTGATGATCGCGGGCACCTATACAGCGGTGATCCCGCATCTGGGGACGGGCTGGGCCTGGACGCTGGGGCTGGTGGTCTGGACGGGGGCTGCGCTGGGGATCGTGGTCAAGGTCGCTCTGCCCGGGCGCTATGACCGTCTGGCGATCCTGGCCTATGTCCTTTTGGGCTGGGTCGGGGTGATCGCGATCGGCCCGGTGTCTGCGGCCCTGCCTGCGGTGTCGCTTTGGCTTCTGGCGGCGGGCGGGCTGACCTATGTGGCGGGCGTGGCGTTCTATGTCTGGGAGCGGCTGCGCTTTCAGAATGCGATCTGGCATCTGTTCGTGGCTGTCGCGGCGGGTCTGCACTTTGCGGCGGTGGCGGTCGCAATCGCCTGAGGAAGGTGGGCAGATTGCCCACCCTACGCGGTCTCCGGAATTGACCCGTCGTGCTGCATGACCACGACGATGTTGCCGGGCTTGTGAAAGCTGTCGGCCAGGCCGTGGGCCCTGGCAAGATCGGCAAAGGGCAGGACCGGGCCGACCCGGGGGGTGTAGCCGCCTGCCAGGTGCAGATCGACCAGCCGCTGCATCGCGGACAGGGTGTCCGCGTTGGTGCCGGTGATCACGCGACGCCCGTCGCGCCTGGGGTGCAGGGCAGACCCGAGCATCTGGGCAAGGTCGGCGGTGATCAGGATCAGCCGTCCCTTGGGTGCGAGAAGCGGCCTTGCCCCGGGCCAGCCCAGTTTGCCCATCACGTCAAGGATCACGTCGAACGGGCCCTCTGGCGGACCGATGCGGTAGTCGGTGACCACCGTTGCCCCCAGCTGTCGCGCAAGGTCATGGTTTGCGGGCGAGGCGGTGGCCGCCACCCGCGCGCCAAGGTGGCGGCCGATCTGCACCGCCGCCCCGCCAACCGCGCCAGTTGCGCCGCAGACCAGAAGCCTTTCCCCCGGCGCAAGCCCGGCGCGGTCGATCAGGAACTCGGCTGCGGTCAGTCCGCCGAAGAAGAAGGCTGCGCCCTGTTCGAAGCTGAGGCCTTTGCGCAACGGCAGCAGGCGTCCGTCGGCCGGGAGCGTCAGCCAGTCGCGGTGTGCCCCGCCCTTGAACCCGGTCAGGCCAAAGACCCGCTGGCCCTGGCGGAAGGACGAGGTGCCGGGGTCGGCGATCTCGCCCGCGAAGGCCCAGCCGGGCGCGACACGCGGACGGCGCAGGCCGATGGCCAGCCGCATCAGGACCCCCAGCCCGCGCGGCACCACGCCAGACCGGAGCCGGGCATCCCCGGCGGTGACCGGGGCCGCGCGGACGCGGACCAGGACCTGCCCGTCCAGGGGCCTGGGAACCGGGGCATCGTCGAACGCGATGGTTTCGGGGCCGCCGTAGGTGGTGTAGCGCGCGACTTTCATGCGGGCACCTGCACGGATGGACGCGAGGTGCGGCGGATGATCGTTTCCCCAAGCAGGATGGACATCAGCCAGGAGCCGACGAACAGCAGGTCCGAACCAAGGCCCGTCGGGGCCTGACCGGTGACAAGGTAGATCGGAAAGAACACCAGCCCCACGGCCCCGAGCCCCATGCCGATCGCGTAGGCGCGGATCATCCAGGCGCGGTGGCGCAGGATATCGCGGTCCCGGATCGCGGCAAGCGCAAGGGCCAGAGCACCCAGAAGCGCCAGGCCGAAGAGGCCCCGGGCACTGTCGGCCAGCGGCGTCCTGAGCGAGGTCACCTGCGCCAGAAGCGCCAGGCCGGACAGGCCAAGGACGGCCCCCGAGACGACGAAGATCCTTCCCGACACCCGGTGCAACGCCCCGAAGCGGTGACGCAGGGCGCGGACGAACTGCACCGTCCCGGTGATCCCGAAGGCCACCCCGGCCAGAACATGCGCGAACCAGGCGACGGGCGCGATGGCCAGACGGGCGCTGTCATCGGGATAGGTGCCGGTCGGAATCTGGACGACCTGAACAAGCGCGGTCAGGACCGGAATGGTGGTCAGGAAAGCAAGGCCGAGGACAAGCGGGATCGGCCGCTGGAAGAAGCGGAACATGGGAGTCTCCGAACGGAAAAAAAGGGTCAGTCGTCGTGGAAGGTGAAGACCTCGTCAAGGCCGACGCCAAAGGTGCGGGCGATGCGGAAGGCAAGCTCCAGCGTCGGGAAGTACTTGCCGTTCTCGATGGCAAGCACGGTCTGGCGGGTGACGCCGACGCGGTCGGCCAGGTCCTTTTGCGTCATCTCGCCCGCGTCGAACCGCAGGCGGCGGATACGGTTTTCGATGCGTCCGGCAGGGCGGGCCATGTCAGGCGTCGCGCCGGTAAAGGACCAGCTTGGCCGCGTCCTTGAAGAATTCGGACCCCGCGCACAGCGCCAGGACCAGGTTCATCGCGCGAAAGGCGCTGGCGCCCAGGGCAAGGTCGACGATCACGCCAAGCAGGCCGAAGGACAGCAGATACCACGCCCCGGTCAGCGCGCGGCGGTCGATGTCGCGGTCACGCTCGTCACGGCGGTCATCGGTCCTTTCTCCGGTCAGCGACGTGTAGAGGATGTGAAACGCGACAGCGACGGCGATGGCGATGCCGATCGACCAGGCGACCAGGATCAGGACCGAGCGCGCCCAGGTCTGCAGCGCCTGCGGGCCGTCGAAGAGCCCGGCCTGGTGCTGGCCGGACAGCCGCCAGACAAACAGGACAAAGACCAGCGCCATGGTGATCAGGCCAGTCAGGGCATCGCGTTCGCCAGAGGACATCGGGGACTCCGTTCTTTGCAGCAGGGGTAAGGTCTGGCGAACATCAGGTCAAGAATACTTAACATCGTGTCAGGAAAACCATACCAAGTTGACCCCGCGCGCCCGCCTGCCTAGCGTGACGCGGACGGATGGAGGACGGCATGACAAAGGCACTGGTGACCTGGGGCGGCTGGGATGGGCACGAGCCGGATCGGGTGGCGGACCTGTTCGCGGGCTGGCTGCGCGACGCCGGGATGGCGGTCGAGGTGACCGACAGCCTGGCCTGCTTTGACGACCCCGCCCGGCTGGAGGGGCTGAGCCTGATCGTGCCGGTCTGGACCATGTCGAAGATCGACAAACAGCAGGCACTGAACGCCTGTGCGGCGGTGGCCGACGGCGTCGGGATCGCGGGCTGCCATGGCGGGATGTGCGATGCCTTCCGCGAGAATGTGGACTGGCAGTTCATGACCGGCGCGCAATGGGTGGCGCATCCGGGCAATGACGGGGTGGACTATGGCGTGCGGATGGTCAGTGATGACCCCCTGGTGTCGGGGGTGGGCGATTTCCGGGTGCAGACCGAGCAGTATTACCTGCACGTCGATCCGGTGGTGAAGGTCCACGCAGTCTGCGATTTCCCGGTGGTCGAGGGGCCGCACAGCCCGAACGGGCCAGTGGCGATGCCGGTGGTTTTCAGCAAGCTTTATGGCAAGGGCCGGGTCTACTACAACGCGCTGGGTCACCAGCGCAACGTCATCGAGACGGGTCCGGCGGCAGAACTGATGCGGCGCGGGCTTTTGTGGGCGGCGCGGTAGCAGGACAAGCGACCGGGTAGGGCGGGTGAAATAGCCACCCTAGGCGGGTGCGATCACTCGACGGTCACCGATTTCGCCAGATTGCGCGGTTGGTCCACATCCGTGCCTTTGGCGATGGCGGTGTGGTAGGCCAGCAGCTGCGCCGGGACCGCGTAAAGGATCGGGGCCCAGTGCGGATCGACGGTTGGCAGCGTCAAGGTCTTCCAGGTGCCGGGACCGGCGGTCTTGATCCCGGTTGCGTCGGACAGGAGCAGCACCTTGCCGTGCCGGGCCATCACCTCTTGCATGTTCGACACCGTCTTGTCGAACAGCGCGTCCTTGGGGGCCAGCACGATCACCGGAAC
>JAKQLM010000692.1 GCA_029567145.1 Pseudomonadota bacterium | reverse complement strand
TTACCCGCTGGCTGCTGGAGGACCGGATGTTCATGCCTCAGGATCAGGCCTGGATGACCCCCGACCTCCTCCCCATGCAGCAACGCAGCCAGATGTGGTGGGTCGACGGCTGCGATTTCATCGGCACGGTCGAAATGCTGGACGAGGATTTCACCAGGATCAAACCGCGCCTGGGGCTGCGCCGCAGCTGGCGAGAGCTGCTGAACCGGCGGCCCAGACTGCAGCATCGCAACCGATCCGCCCACGCCGAGTATCGCGACTATTACGACGCGGCGTCGGCAGCCTTTGTCGCCCATCACTTTGCCCCCGAAATCCAGCGATTCGGCTACCAGTTCTAAAGCAGGGGCGCGGCCTCGCCCGACACGGTAGTGCCAAAGGTCAGCGCGGTCTGGCGCTGCAGCAGGCCCCGGATGACTGCGGATGTCTGCTGAGCGTTGGCGGCCTCGTCCATGTCGGGGGCCATGTCGCGGTAGATCGGCTCGATCACTCCATCATGGCACCGGGCCATCAGGCGGCCCACGGCATCCTCCAGCTGGTCATGTGGAAAGCTGTAGGCGGCAATCGCCTCGGGGTCGATGCCGGGGTGAAAGGGGAAAATGCCGGGCAGCGATTTGTACCAGGCATTGCCGAAGACCAACGCCGGGCGGCCCTTGCGCACTGCCTCCCAGGCGGCGGTACCGGTGACGGTGGCGACGAATTGTGCCCGGGTCGACAAGTCATGCGTCGAGGCATCCAAGGGGGCCATGCGCACCCCCCGGATCGAGGTCAGGCGGTGGAAATGCATCGGCCCCCGCGCAAAGGCCCCCTGGCGGGGGTTGTCCTTTACATAGATCAGCCAGTCTAGCGGCAGGTGGCTGGCAAGAACCTCGATCATCAGGACCTGATCGCGGAAAGCGCCGCCCAGTGATGAGGTCGACATCTCGGGCTGGTTGTGAAGAGGCACGTAGACATATTTCTGCGACAGGTCGAGCTTCTTCCCCTCGTACTGCGCAAGATGTTCAAAATAGGCGAGTTCATTTGTGTGGAAGAACTGCGCGAAAGGATCTCGCCAGTCTGGCAGCGCGCCGTAGATATCGCGCATCCGCGCCAGCATGTCCCGGATGTAGCGTGGCTGGAACAGCCGGGCGGGATCGCGCAGGGCCAGATGGCGGATCAGCTGGAAGACCGCCTTAATCCCCAGCTTGCCGCGGGCGCTTTCCTTCTGCCAACGGTCATCCATGTAGAACAGGTCCGGGGCCGACCCCTTTTCAATCGGGAACGGGGCAGCAGGACGCCCGTCATCGGCGAAAGTGCCAAGGTCCTCGATTTTGCGCATCGAGAAATAGCGGCTGGGAAAGATCGTCTGGCACAGGACCAGGGTCTTTACGCCCAGCGCTTGGGCAACCTGATACAGGACCGCGTCATAAGCCAGATGCGGGACGTTGGCAAAGAACGCATGGGTGGCACCGCTGTCCTGAATTTCCTGAGCAAAAGCATTGGCCAGAAGGTGGTAGTAGTCCAGATAATCCTGCAGGTTGACGATGTTATGGGCGCGGTAGCGATAGAACTGGGCATTGCGTTGCATCTGATCGACGGCGGTT
>JAKQLM010000133.1 GCA_029567145.1 Pseudomonadota bacterium | reverse complement strand
GAAAGAAGCCGTCGAACAGTATGGTTCGTCCGATTCGGGCGCGTCGCTGGGCGACATCCTTGGCGCGGCTCTGAAGGACCGCGGCTAAGCTTTCGCTTCGCTCTTGGTGAATGAACTGGAAGGCCCCGCGTGAAGCGGGGCCTTTTCCTTTGGGCCAAGTCCCCGTTTTCGTTTGTCATGGGGCAAATCCTGCCGTTATAGTCGTGCCAGAACAACAGCGTGGCGGCCCCCTGCCCAGAACCGGGCGGGCGGACCGAACCACAGGGGGGACTTGGAATGATCCGTTCCGAACTGATCCAGAAGATCGCGGATGAGAACCCGCATCTCACTCAGCGTCATGTTGAGCGGATCGTGAATACTGTCTTCGAAGAAATCATCGAGGCCCTGGTCAAAGGCGACCGGGTCGAACTGCGCGGCTTTGGGGCGTTTTCGGTCAAGGCGCGGGACGGGCGCGTCGGGCGCAACCCGCGCACCGGCGAGGCGGTCAAGGTCGATGACAAGAAGGTGCCGTTCTTCAAGACCGGCAAGCTTTTGCGTGACCGGTTGAACGGGCAGTAAGCCCCGGCTTGCAGCTTTCGGGCAACGGGCGGATAGTGGCGTAAGTTTGGGGAACTGCCAGCCATGATCCGCATTATCCGACTTCTGATCCTTGGCCTGATCGGCCTTGCCCTTCTGACGCTGGCCTTGGCCAACCGGGGCGCGGTGCCGTTGCATTTGTTGCCCGAGGATCTGGCGGCGCTGACCGGGCTGTCCTGGTCTGTCAATGTGCCGCTGTTCGTGGTGATCTTCGGGGGCATCATTCTGGGCGTGCTGATCGGCTTTGTCTGGGAATGGCTGCGCGAGACCAAGCACCGCAGTTCCGCCAGTGCCAAGTCGCGCGAGGTGGCACGGCTGGAGCAGGAATTGTCTTCTTTGCGCGCGACGAAGTCCGGGCCGAAGGACGAGATTTTGGCACTGCTGGACAAGCGGTGATGCAGGGTGTCCGGGTCAAGATCTGCGGGCTGAAGACGCTTGGCGATGTTCAGGCGGTGGCGACGGCGGGGGCCGCCTATGCCGGGTTCAATTTCTTTCCGAAATCGCCGCGATCGGTGACGGTTGACGCCGCCCGCGCGCTGGCTTTGGCCGCGCCCGAGGGGCTGTGCAAAGTGGCGTTGGTGGTCGATGCGGATGACGCGACGCTGGA
>JAKQLM010000659.1 GCA_029567145.1 Pseudomonadota bacterium | reverse complement strand
CGCCGCATCGCCGGTCCGCAGCACGCGCAGGTCCTCGGGTCGGGCAGCGATCAGGTCGGGATCGGAACTGGGCGAGACCAGCGCCAACCCGTCCGCTCCACCGCGCAGAAACACCACCACCAGGATCTTGGGCTGTGCCATCGGCCTACCTCAGCAACGCATCTGGGGATAGCGCCGCAAAGGCAAGCGCCATGGCCGCCGCCTCGGCCCGGGTGGCAGCGTCAAAGCCGGACACCGGGTCATCAGGCGCGATTCCGTAGACCTGGCAGAGGCTTGCCGCCACATCTTCACCCAGGGCCGGGGCGATCAGCGCCGCATGACGCGCCAGATAGGCCCCTGTGGTTTCTTCCGGACCCGCCGGGTCAAAAGACGGGGGAGCGACGGTCTGAAACCAGTCGGCATGGGCATAAAGCGCCAGATCGACCATGCGGTTCAGCGTGCTGGCCCCGGTCCAGGCCTCGGCGCGATCGGGGTGGCCGGTTGGCGGGCCAAAACGGTGCTGCTGCCAGCCCGCCCGCGACAACTGCCAGTGAAAGGCGTTTTCCGGGTTGCGGACCTCGGCCCCCGAGGCCCGGTAAAGCGCCACCAGAACCTCGAACGGGCGGCGGAGTTTGCCGGGCGGGGCGACGAATTCGGCCGACAGGACCAGAGCGCGGACGACCTGCGCAATCTGGTCCGGCGCGTCGCTGGCCGCCAGGAAGACTTGCGCCAGCCGGTCCACCAGGTCGGCCGGGGGATCATCCGCCAACAGCCGCCGGGCGATCTTTTCGCAGACGAACCAAGCGGTGCCGGGATGGCTGGCCAGCATGTCCAACACCTCCTCTCCGTCGGCCATCGGCGCGCGGTTCGGCGCAAACTCGCGGCCAAGGATGCGCTTTTGGTAGGGGTCGTGCCAGCGCGCGACATAAGTGAAACGCCCGGTGCGCGGTGCCTCTTCGCCCTCGGCCAGCCAGCGACCATCGCCGACCGACCAGCCGGTAAAGGCGCGCGCGACCTCGTAGACATCCAGATCCAGATACCCCAGCGCCAGCCCTTCGCTTGCGCCCGGCACATCGGCCCAGGATGTCACCTTGTCGTTCAGATAGTTGCCCGCGCCCAGCGTGTGCAGCTCCAGCAATTCCCGCGCGTAGTTCTCGTTCGCGGGGCTGGCGATGCTGTCGGCGTTGTTCAGGTAGTACAGCATGGCGGGCGACCGCGCGATCTCGCCCAGCAGCACGCGGAAATTGCCAAGCGCATGGGTGCGCAGCGTGGCGTCGTGGCCGGGAAAGAAGATCGCGGTCGATTCGTCCTTGTCCGAGTTCACGTTGAAATGGTCGTGCCAGAACTGGGTCATCACCTCGCGCAATTGGGCCGGCGCATGGACCGCGCGGATCAGGCTGGCGGCAATCACCTCATCGGCCGGGCGGGTGCGTTCGGCGTAGTCCATCCCCTTGCCGGGACCCCAGTCGCGCAGGCGCACAAGGTCGGCGGGGTCGGCACTCAGGCTGGACAAGGCGCGCGTCTCGTCCAGTGCGGGCCAATGGTTGCCGTCCTCATCCTCGCCCGCCTCATAGGCGATGCGCAGGCGGGCGGCGTCCAGCCGGGCCGTCAGCTCTGGATCATCCGGCGAAAGCGCCAGCTGCGCCTCAAGCCAGGCAGCGCGGCCCAACTGGGCAATCTCGGTCCGCGACGCAGGTGTTGCCCCGAATGTCAGCCGGTTCAGCCAGATATCATCCCCTGCGGCCGCTGCATGTCCCATGCGGACCGGCGGAAGGGTCAGGGCAGCCAAAGACGCAAGCAGGCGGCTGTGAAACATGCGTCGGGTGATCATCGCTGCCTCCTGACGCGACGGTAGCACCGGCACGCGATGGACTGGCAAGGCTGGCGTTTCAGACCGGCGGTTCCCTGCCCAGTCACAGCCGCAGCAGCACCGCCAGCAGGGCCAGCGCCGCCGGAAGCGTCTGGACATACAGGATCCGCCGCGAGGCGGTGGCCGCCCCGAACAGCCCCGCCACGATCACGCAGGCCAGAAAGAAATGCGCGATGGGCTGGCCATGGCCTGCCAGCCCCAAAAACAGCGCCCAGACCAGACCGGCGACCAGAAACGCGTTGTAAAGCCCCTGGTTCGCCGCCAGCACCCGCGTGTTCGCCGCAAACTCGGCCGAGGTGCCAAAGGCCCGCCGCACGGTCGGCGTTTCCCACCAGACCATCTCGGCCAGCACGATGCCGATGTGGATGACCGCGACCAGCGAGACCAGGAGGACCGCAATCATGCTGCGGGCATCCGGGCCTCGGCCATGCCCGCGTACCAGCTGGAGCCGAAGGGAATCGCGCTGTCGTCGAAGTTGTAGGCCGGGTGATGCACCATCGCCGTGTCGCCGTTGCCCAGGAAGATATAGGCGCCGGGGCGTTCGTTCAGCATGAAGCTGAAATCTTCGGCCCCCATCAGGGGGGGCGTGTCGGTGTCGACATGGCCCGAGACGGATTTGGCAACTTCGGCGGCGAAGTCCGTGTGTTCATTGGCATTTATTGTCACCGGGTAGCCCCGGCTGTAGGACAGGTCCGCCCGCGCGCCCAAGGCCAGCGCGGTCCCCTCGACCACCTCGGCCAGGCGCTTTTCGACATAGTCCTGCACCTTGGGGTCCAGCGTGCGGACGGTGCCCTTCATCTTGACCACCTGCGGAATCACGTTGTGCGCGGTGCTGTCGGTTTCGACCGTGCAGACCGAGATCACGAGCTGCTTCATCGGGTCGGTGTTGCGGCTGACGATGGTCTGCACCGCCACGATGATATGCGCGGCGACAACCGTGGTGTCGATGCAGTCATGCGGTTTCGCGGCGTGGCCGCCCTTGCCGGTCACCGTGATCTCGAACTGGTCGGCGGCGGCCATCAAGGCGCCTGGACGGATCGCGAAATGACCGACCGGGATGCCGGGCATATTGTGCATTCCGTAAACTTCGTCGATCTTCCAACGGCTTATCAGGCCATCTTGAACCATTTCCCGGCCACCGCCACCGCCTTCCTCTGCCGGCTGGAAGATGCAGACCACCGTGCCGTCAAAATTCCGCGTCTCGGCCAGATACTTTGCCGCCCCCAGAAGCATCGCGGTGTGTCCGTCATGGCCGCAGGCGTGCATCTTGCCGGGGGTCTTCGAGGCATAGGGCACCCCGGTCTGTTCCTTGATCGGCAGCGCGTCCATGTCGGCGCGCAGGCCGATCACCCGGCCCTTGGTGTCGGATTTCCCTTTGATCACAGCGACAACGCCGGTGCGCCCGATGCCTTCGGTCACTTCGTCACAGCCGAAACCGCGGCAGAGGTCGGCGACCTTGGCGGCGGTGCGGTGGACGTCAAACAGCAATTCGGGATGTTCATGGAAATCCCGGCGCCAGGCGGTGATTTCGGGAAGAAGTTCGGCGAAACGGTTCTTGGGCGGCATGGCGAGGTCTCCTTTGCCTGCAAGGCTGATCCGAAACGCGCGGTTGCGCAAGGGTCAGGCGAAGCGCCGCCGCGCCTCCAGCGCCAGGCCGGTCCCGACCGATCCCAGCATGTCGCCGGTCGCAAGCCGGGCCTGCGGGACCACGGCGCGCACGGTTTCGCGCAGGATCGGCAACTGGCTGGACCCGCCGGTCAGGAACGCCGTGCCGATCCGGTCGGGCGTGATCCCGGCGTCCACAAGCACCCGCGACAACAGCGCGCCGATCCGGGCCAAGGGGGCCTCGACCGCCGTCTCGAACCCCTCACGCCGCAGGATCGGGTTCGGCCCGCCGGTCAGGTCCGACATCGGCAGGCGCGTGACCTCGGCGTCCGACAGCGCGACCTTGGCCGCCTCGACCCGCATGGCCAGCGCGTGACCGTGGCGACCGTCGACCACCCGCAGCATCCGGTCGATCAGTGTGGGCTCCTCCGCCACCAGCCGCAGCGCCTTGAGGTCGCTGGCCGTCCGCGCGGTATAAAGCGCGTTGATCCGGTGCCAGGTTGCAAGGTCCAGGTAGTAATGCCGGGGCATGGTGCCGCCGCCTTTGGTGGGCGCCAGATAGCCCAGATGCGGCAGGGCTTCGGCCAGCGACAACAGCCGGTCAAAGTCGGTGCCCCCGGCACGGATGCCGTCATTGGCCAGGATGTCACCGCTGCGGTCCGGCAAGGCCACCCGCCCCGGCCCGACGCGCACGACCGACACGTCCGAGGTCCCGCCCCCGATGTCGACGATCAGCACCAGCTCTTCCTGCGCGGCGGTCTGTTCGTAATGCAGCGCGGCGGCGATGGGCTCGAACTGGAACGCCACCTCGCGCCAGCCGCAGTCGCGGGCAATCTCGGCCAGGGTCGCCTCGGCGGCGGCATCGGCGGCGGGGTCGTCATCGACGAAATGCACCGGGCGGCCCAGGATGACGCTGTCCGACGGTGCCACGGCCTGTTGCGCCGCCCGCAGATGGCCGATGAACCGCGCCAGCACCTCGCGGAACGCGACCGCCCTGCCCCCGACCGCCGTCTTGTCGTGGATCAGGCCCGACCCCAGCGTGGATTTCAACCCGCGCATCAGGCGGCCGTCCTCCCCCTCCAGATAGGCGGCGATGGCGGCGCGCCCGAACAGGGGGGGCGCACCCTCGACCTGCCAGAAGACCGCCGAGGGCAGCGTGGGCGATGCGTCCTCCAGCGCCAGAAGCCGCGCGCCTGCACTGTCCGCCAGCCCGACGGTGGAATTCGAGGTGCCGAAGTCGATGCCAAAGGCCAGGGGGGTCATGGTCGCGCTCTCCGAAACGGGCGGCAGCGGTAGACCGGGGGTGTGCGGATGTAAACCCTTAGAGGCTGGGGCCCGGCGCGATCCGGGTGCCGTCGCTGAACCGCGCGAACCGGAACCGGCCCAGGTCATGTCCGATGTGCCCGCCGGTCACAAGGTCCGCCACCACCCGGCCAATGCCCGGACCGATGCCAAAGCCGTGCCCGCTCATCCCCGTGGCGATGGTCAGGCCCGCGATCGGCCCGTGGTCAACGATCGGCACCACATCCGGCAGCGTGTCGATCATCCCGCCCCAGGCCGCCCGCAGCTTTGGCCGCCCCAAGGACGGGAAGGCGCGGGCAAAGGCATCCTGCACGCGGCCCAGCGTCTTCAGGTTCGGCGCGGGGTTCAGGATTCGCGTCGCCTCGAAGGGAGAGACCGCATCCTCGGCCCAGCGGCGCGGCGTGCCCCAAGCGTCCGGAAAGCCTTTCGGAGCTATCGGGCGAAAGGTCGAGGAGCGGAATTCCTTTTTCACGATCTGGACATAGGCCCCGAAGGATCGAAACGCATCCGGGCCGATGAAGAAATCATGCTCTGATCCGCCGGGAGCAATCGAATACCCGCCATCCGCGCGGCGGCGGAAGGCAAAGTCGTCGTCGGCAGCGTTTCCGGGAAAGATTTCGGGCATCGGTTCCGTCGCGGCCACACTCGCCAGGACCGAAAGCTGAGGTATCTTCACCCCGTGCCGCCCAAGAAACAGTCGCGACCAGGCCCCGGTGGCCACGACAACC
>JAKQLM010000636.1 GCA_029567145.1 Pseudomonadota bacterium | reverse complement strand
CTTCGGTGATTCTGTTCTTTTACCATTCGGTGTTCAATCCGATCACCATCGAAGACCCGGTCGGCATGATGGCGATGTTCCTTTTGTCGTGGTTCACCGGCTGCGGAATCGGGATGATCCTGATGGCATTCACCCCCTGGCAACCCGAACTTGCCGGGATCCTGACCCGGCTGTTCATGCGGCTGAACATGGTCGCGTCGGGCAAGATGCTGCTGGCCAACAACACCCAGCCCAAGATGCGGAACCTGTTCGACTGGAACCCGCTGTTCCACACCATTGACCAGGGCCGGGGCTTCATCTTCCTGAACTATGCGCCGCGCTATACGTCGTGGGAATATGCGCTGAAGGTGGCGCTGGTCTGCGTGATGATCGGCCTGATGGCCGAATTCTTCACCCGGCAGCACATCTCGGCCAGCTGGAAGAAGCGGTGATGTGGCGTCTGGCAAGTCTGCTGTTGTGGATGGGGACAGGTCTGGCCCTGGCACAGGATTATCCCGCGCTGCATGCGGTGACCGGCGTCGCGGCGGATGACGTGCTGAACATCCGCGAACGGCCCGATGCGGCATCGCCGATCCTGGGCAGCCTGCCGCCGGATGCCACCGGGATCGAGGTGATCAGCGTCAGCGACGGCTGGGCTTTGGTGAACCTGGAGGACGGGACCGGCTATGCCTCGCTTGCGTTTCTGGCGCGCGATGCCGGGCCGGAGTGGAACACGCTGGAGCGCCCCCTGACCTGCCTGGGGACCGAGCCTTTCTGGTCGCTTGCGATCGACCCGGACAAAGCGAGCATGTCGTTCTCGACGCCAGAGGTGCCTGCGCTTGACCTTCCGGTCACCGTGACCTGGCCCGGGGCACCCTGGGCGCGGTCTGCCGCGCTTGCGCTGCCGGACGGGATTGCCGTCCTGTCTCCTGCCGATTGCAGCGACGGCATGTCCGACCGCAGTTACGGCATTGCCGCCGATCTGTTCCTGAACGGCCCCGACCGGCTGCGGTTGTCGGGCTGCTGCCAGCTGGTTGCGCCCTGAATGCGGGTGCGGGCGACAAAACGGGCGGCTGACCCGCCATTTGCCGAAGATTCACGCATGACCGGGCGTTGCAACCGTTGCAGCCCAAATCCACCCTGCCTATATACGGCAGGCACCGCGCCGGGCCGCCAGACCTGACGCATCATCAAGGTGGGGATGCCTGCTTCTCAAGGGTCCTTGCCGGAACATCGCCTGAAGTAAAGGGATACGCACATGGCCAAAGTCATCGGTATTGACCTCGGGACCACCAACTCTTGCGTTGCCATCATGGATGGTTCGCAACCCCGGGTGATCGAGAATTCGGAAGGCGCGCGCACGACGCCCTCCATCGTCGGCTTCACGGAAAGCGAACGCCTGGTCGGCCAGCCCGCCAAGCGTCAGGCCGTGACCAACCCCAGCAACACCGTCTTTGCGGTGAAACGCCTGATCGGCCGCCGTCTGGGCGATGCCGAAGTGGAAAAGGACAAGAAGCTGGTTCCCTATTCCATCGTCGATGGCGGGAACGGCGACGCCTGGGTCCAGGTCCGCGGCGAAAAGTATTCGCCCAGCCAGGTTTCGGCGTTCATCCTGCAGAAGATGAAGGAAACGGCAGAGTCGTATCTGGGCGAAACCGTCACCCAGGCCGTGATCACCGTCCCGGCCTATTTCAACGACGCCCAGCGCCAGGCCACCAAGGACGCAGGCAAGATCGCGGGCCTTGAGGTGCTGCGCATCATCAACGAACCGACGGCGGCCGCACTGGCCTATGGTCTCGACAAGAAAGAGGCCCGCACCATCGCGGTCTACGACCTTGGCGGCGGCACCTTCGACATCACCATCCTT
>JAKQLM010000625.1 GCA_029567145.1 Pseudomonadota bacterium | reverse complement strand
GCTGCTGCAGCCCGGCGATTTCGTCGAGGTCCGGATCGAGGAGCCTCCGCTGTCGGACGTGGCACAGCTGCCCGCGCTGGCGGTCGGGCGCAACGGTGCGGTGCTGGCGCTGGGGCCGGACGACCGGCTGCAAGAGGTCTCGGTCGAGGTGCTGCGGCGGCAGGGCGACGCGGTGATCATCCGGGTCGGCGCGCTGGCAGGGCGCGAGGTGGTGCAGGAACAAAGCGCCCTTCTGGGCGAAGGCATCCGTATCCGCCCGATCCGCCAGCCAGCGCCGGAAGACCAGGCGATGGTGCCTCTGACAGCGGAGCGTCGGGCGCAATTGATCGCAATGGTTGAAGGCGATGCAGACCTTCCCGCCGAAGTGAAGGCGCAGCTTTTGCAGGACTTGCAGGGCGACAAGGTCCCCGCTGCCACTTTGGACCGGCTGGACAGCCGGATGGGCGGCTAGATGGACCTTCTGGGCCTTTTCGTCCGGCATCGCACGGCGGCCAACCTGCTGATGGCGCTGATGCTGATTGCCGGGCTGGTCACGGCCTTCAAGATCCGCGCGCAGTACTTCCCCGATGTGGTGATCAACGAGGTTTCGGTCAGCATCACCTGGAGCGGGGCCGGGGCGGAAGACGTGGACCGGGGCATCGTGCAGGTCGTGGAACCGGCGGTCCTGACCATCGAAGGCGTGGCCGGGGTCAGTTCGCGCGCGACCGAAGGCCGGGCGGTGGTGGATATCGAGTTCGAGCCGAACCATGACCTGTCGGTCGCGGAAAAGGACGTGCAGGCGGCAGTCGATGCGATCTCGACCCTGCCGGACGGCAGCGAGGACCCGGTGGTCGCGGCCTCGGCCTGGCGGGACCGGGTGACGGACGTGCTGATCAGCGGGCCGGTCGGCATCGACCAGTTGGGTCGCTTTGCCGACGACCTGATCGGGCGGTTGTTCACCGCGGGGATCAGCCGCGCGACGATCACCGGGCTGGCGGACCCCGAAACCGTGGTGGAAATCCCGTCCACCGCGCTGATGCGGCACGACATCACCATGGCCGAGGTCGCCGCGGCCATCGCGGCGGCCACGGCGGGCACCCCTGCCGGAGAGTTGGGCGAGGGCGCGCGGCTGCGGACCGGCAGCGACCGGCGCAGCGTGGCCGAGATTGCGGCGATCGTGCTGCGGTCGGCCCCGGACGGCACCAAGCTGACGGTGGGCGATATCGCGACGATCCGGGCGAACCAGGCCAATTCGGTGCGCGCGGCCTTTGTCGGCGCGAACCCGGCGATGACGATCCGGGTGGACCGCGCCCAGGACGGCGATGCGATCCGGATGCAGGCCACGGTGGCCGAGGTCGCCGCCGAAATGCAATTGGGCCTGCCGCCCGGCGTCACGGTCGAACTGGTCCGCACCCGGGCCGAGCAGATCAAGGACCGGCTGATGCTGTTCATGGACAACGGCACCTCGGGTCTTTTGCTGGTGCTGGCGGTGCTTTTCCTGTTCCTGAACGCCCGCATCGCGTTCTGGGTGTCGGCGGGCATTCCCATCGCCATGCTGTCGGCGGTGGCGGTGATGTATGTCTTTGGCCAGTCGCTGAACATGATCTCGCTGTTTGCGCTGATCATCATGATCGGGGTGGTGGTCGACGACTCCATCGTGGTGTCGGAGAACGTCGAGCACCGGGTCCATCACTTAGGCGAAAGCGGCGAGATGGCGGCGGAACGCACGGCGCGCTGGATGGCGGGCCCGATCCTGGCGTCGTCGATCACCACGATCATCGCGTTTCTGGGGCTGGTGGTGATCGGCGGCCGGTTCGGCGAGCTGATCGCCGATATCCCGATCACGGTCTGCTTCGTCCTGCTGGTGTCGTTGATCGAGTGTTTCTTCATCCTGCCGAACCATCTGGCCCATGCGGTGACCGCGCGGGATCAGGGCAAGTGGTACGACTGGCCGTCGCGCCAGACCAACCGGGGGCTGGACTGGCTGCGGCGGGTGGCGATCCGTCCGGGGCTGCGACTGGTGGTCTGGGCGCGCTATCCGGTGCTGGCGGCCTGCGTGCTGGCGCTGGCCTGGCAAGTGTCGCTGTTCATGCGCGGCGAGGTGCAGTTCCGCTTCTTCAACGCGCCGGAACAATCCAGTGTCACCGGGTCCTATTCGATGCTGCCGGGGGCGGGTCGCGACGACACGTTGGCGATGATGCGCGAATTGCAGCGCGCGGCGGATGTGGTGACGGCGCGCTTCGCGGCGGACTACGGCGAGAACCCGGCAACCTTCGTGCTGGCCGAGGTCGGGGGCGCGTCGGGCCGCAGCCTGTCGGGGGCCGATACCAAGGGGCCGGATCTTCTGGGGTCGATCACGATGGAGCTGATCAGCCCGGACCTGCGCCCCTATCCGACCAGCGATTTCCTGGCCGCGCTGGAGGCCGAGATCGTGCCGCATCCCCTGCTGGAGGAGCTGAGCTTTCGCGGCGCACGCTTTGGCCCGGGTGGGGATTCGCTGGCGGTGGAACTGTACGGAGGCGAGGCCGGGACGCTGAAGGCCGCCGCCGAGGCGCTGAAGGCGGAACTGGCCGCCTATCCCGAGGTGTCGGGGCTGGAGGACAGCCTGGCCTATGACAAGGAAGAACTGGTCCTGACGCTGACCCCGCAAGGGCAGGCGCTGGGCTTTGACACCGCCACGCTGGGCCGCACCTTGCGCGAACGGCTGGGCGGGATCGAGGCGGCGACCTTCCCCGACGGGCCGCGTCAGGCCTCGGTCCGGGTGGAGCTGCCGGCAGAGGAACTGACCGCCGACTTTCTGGACCGCACCCAGATCCGCGCGGGCGACGGGCTTTATGTGCCCTTGGCCGATATCGTCACGGTCGAAAGCCTGTCCGGCTTTTCCACCGTCCGGCGCGAGAACGGGCTGCGGCTGGTCACGGTGTCGGGCGAATTGTCCGAGGATGACCCCGCCCGCGCCACGGAGGTCCAGCGCGCGCTGGAAGAGGAGATTGCGCCAAGGATTGCCCAGGATTTCGGCGTCGAATGGGCCGTGTCCGGTCAGGTCGCGGATGAACGCGAGTTCCTGTCGGGGGCACTGGTGGCGGCGATCCTGTGCCTTCTGGGGATCTACATCACCCTGACCTGGATCTTCGCGCACTGGACGCGGCCTCTGGTGGTGATGTCGGTGATCCCCTTCGGCATGGTCGGCGCGATCTTCGGGCACTGGTACTGGGATCTGCCGGTGTCGCTGTTTTCCATCGTGGGCATGATCGGCATGTCGGGGATCATCATCAATGACAGCATCGTGCTGGTCAGCACGGTGGACGAATACGCCGAAAAGCGCGGGCTGATCCCGGCGATCATCGACGGGGTGTCCGACCGGTTCCGGGCGGTGCTGCTGACCACGCTGACAACCGTGCTGGGTTTGGCGCCGATGCTGTACGAGCGGTCCTCGCAAGCCGAATTCCTGAAGCCGACGGTCGTGACGCTGGTCTATGGCCTGGGGTTCGGGATGGTGCTGGTGCTGCTGGTGGTGCCTGCGATGCTGGCGGTGCAGGCCGATATCGGCAAAAGGTTCCGGTCGCTGCGCCGGGCGTTCCGGCGGGGGCCGGCGCGGGCCAGCGTGGTTCCGGCGGCGCTGGCGATGACGGTCGCAGCGCTGGGCCTGCCGCTGTGGGTTGCAGTCACCGGCGGCCTGCCGGGTTGGCTGGTGGGCTCATGGCCCGCGCTGGCCGAGCGGTCCGCCGGGCTGGTGGCGCTGGTGGGATTTCTGGCGCTGGCCCTGGCGGTGTGGGTGATGGCGGTCCTGTCCGTCAGCCTGACGGCACGCAGACGGCGCGGATAGGGCTCTGGGCGCGGATAGGCTCAGGGCGCGGGGCAGCCCTTGACCTCGACCGCGGTGCCGCCGGCCAGAATGGTCAGCGTGACACCCGAGCGGTCCAGCGCGAACGGCGCACCCGACGGCGCGACCAGTTCGGTCATCGACACCAGATCGCCGCCTTCGCGTTGCGTGACGGCCTCGGCGACCCAGACCTGCGGATCGCGAGTCTCGAACGCGACAACCTCGGTCCGGCCGGGATCGGGCAGGCGGACCCGTGCCGTCAGCCGCAGGCCATCGGTGATCGGATCGACCGTGCAGGACACCTGAGTCACGCCACCGTCCAGCGCCGACGTCGCCCCCTGCGCCAAGGCCGCGCGGATGCCGGGATCGGGGTCACCGGGGGCAGGCAGGTCCGAAGACAGGTCAAGACTGGCCGGCATGCAGATCTCGTCGCAGACCCCCAGGTCGACCCGCACCGCCAGATGCACGGGCTGGCTGGGGTCCAGCGGCACGACCTCGACCGGCAGCAACAACTGGTCATGGTAGCCGATGGTCTGCATCCCGTTCGCCTGGAACACCTCTGGCGCGGGCCAGTGCAGGCGCACGGATTTCACGTTCTGCGAGCCGGACCAGTCAAAGCTGGGCGGAATCCCCGCATCGCCCGGACTGCGCCAGTAGGTCTTCCACCCCGGCGCAAGCTGCAGGTCGACGGCGGCCATGTGCGCGCCCGACTCCATCTGCCAGCCCGCGCGCAAGCTTGCTGACAGGACGTCATCCTGCGTCGTGGCATGGGCCACAGTAGCGACTGGGGCGGCGACAAGGCCGCAAAGAAGGGCGTGGCGGATCATGTGCGCAAGATAGGAAATGCCGGACCGGAAGGAAATCACATTGCGGCGACATGCCAGAGGCGTGACCTGCTGTAGGACTTGAGCCTTGCGCCAAGCGGGTCCATGTTCAGGGGACAGGGGTTGGAAAAGGCCCAGACCGATGCAGCTTGCCGGACAGTTGCTGATCGCCATGCCGGGCATGGCCGATCCGCGCTTCGACCACAGCGTGATCCTGATCTGCGCCCATTCCGATGAGGGCGCGATGGGGTTGATCGTCAACAAACCCCTGCAGGAGGTCACGTTTGCCGGCCTGCTGGACCATCTGAACATCCCCAAGGCAGCGGAGGGCCGCGACATTCGCGTCCATCTTGGCGGCCCGGTGGAGCGGGGGCGCGGGTTCGTCCTGCACTCGCCCGACTGGCGGAAGGGCCCCGCGACGGTCGAGGTGCCGGGCGGCTTTGGCATGACCGCGACGCTGGACATCCTGGAGGCCCTCGCGCGGGGCGAGGGGCCGGAGCAGGCCCTGCTGGCGCTGGGCTATTCCGGCTGGGGGCCGGGGCAGCTGGAGGCCGAGATTTTGCGGAACGACTGGCTGACGTCGCCCGCGCCGGAGGGGCTGGTGTTTGGGGAGGCCCGCGAAAAATGGACCGCCGCGTTGAAGGGGATGGGGATCGACCCGGTGTCGTTGAGTTCGGCGGCGGGGCGGGCGTGAGGGGTGTCCATGGTGGACAGGGCGGGGGGGGTGAGGGATATCAGGGGGTTGGGCGTGGGCGTTAGGGGTTTGGTAACCTCTTCTGCTTAC
>JAKQLM010000621.1 GCA_029567145.1 Pseudomonadota bacterium | reverse complement strand
CGCCGCCACGACGGCCGAAGCGCACCTTGCGCTGCAGGCGATGTTCGGCAGCGACTTTCCCGTCCCCATCGCCACCCAGATCACCCGCTGGTCGCAAGACCCCCTTGCGCAGGGCGCCTATTCCTTCACTGCCACCGGCAGCACGCCCGACAGCCGCCGCGCGCTGGCCGGGTGGGACTGGGACGGACGGCTGGGCTTTGCCGGAGAGGCCGCCAGTCCCGATCGGTCTGGCACCGCGCATGGCGCGGTCCTGTCCGGCCAGGCGGTAGCAGCCGGGCTTCTGTCCCGGTTGCGCTGATCCGCGGCCACTGGCTGACCGCGCGGTGGGCGTGATAAGGGGGCGGCATGACAGCGCGGTTCATGATCCAGGGCGCAGGCTCGAATGTCGGAAAATCCCTCCTGGTGGCGGGCCTCTGCCGCCATTTCAGCCGTCAGGGCCTGACCGTCCGACCGTTCAAGCCGCAGAACATGTCGAACAACGCCGCCGTCGCGACGGGTGGCGAGATCGGGCGGGCCCAGGCGCTCCAGGCGCGGGCCTGCGGCATCGAGCCCCACGTCGACATGAACCCGGTGCTGCTGAAACCCGAATCCGAAACCGGCGCGCAAGTTATCGTGCAGGGCCAGCGGCTGACCACCGTCCGCGCCCGCGACTACGCCGCGCTGAAGCCGCAGCTGATGGCCCCGGTCCTGCAAAGCTTTCACCGCCTGCAGGCGCAGGCCGACCTGGTGATCGTCGAAGGCGCCGGCAGCCCGGCCGAGGTGAACCTGCGCGCAGGCGACATCGCCAACATGGGCTTTGCCCGGGCCGCCGACGTGCCGGTGATCCTGACCGGGGACATCGACCGTGGCGGTGTCATCGCCCAGCTTGTCGGCACCCAGTCGGTGCTGGACCCCGCCGACGCCGCGATGATCAGGGGCTTTCTGATCAACAAGTTTCGCGGCGACCTCCGACTGTTCGACGACGGCTATCGGATGATCCAGGATCACACCGGCTGGCCCGGCCTGGGTGTCATCCCCTGGTTCCCCGACGCCCACAAGCTTCCTGCCGAAGACGCCGCCGACCTTGGGGGCACTCGCGGGACCGGAGGCTTCCTGATCGCCGTCCCGCACCTGAACCGGATCGCCAATTTCGACGACCTTGACCCCCTTGCGCAGGAACCCGGTGTCACGCTGAAAATCATCAAGCCCGGCCAACCCCTGCCGGTCGAGGCCGACCTGATCGTCCTGCCCGGCAGCAAGGCCACCATCGCCGACCTTGCCCATTTCCGCGCCGAAGGCTGGGACATCGACCTTGCCGCCGCCCTGCGCCGGGGAGCGCGTGTGCTTGGCCTCTGCGGCGGCTACCAGATGCTGGGGAAGGAAATCGCCGACCCCGACGGCATCGAGGGCAAGCCCGGCTCGGTCCCCGGCCTTGGCCTGCTTGACCTGTCCACCACGATGACCCCCGACAAGCGGGTGACCCGGACGACAGCGCTTCATCCCGCGTCGAACACCCGGGTAAGCGGCTACGAGATCCACCTCGGCCGCACCGACGGCCCCGACCGCGCCCGCCCGATGTTCACCGTGAACGGCCAACCCGAAGGCGCCGTCCGCGCCGATGGCCGGGTGATGGGCAGCTATCTGCACGGCATGTTCAGCGAAGATGCCTTCCGCCGCGCCTTTCTGGCCGGACTGGGCGGAACGCCAGGGACCACAAGCTACGATGCCACGGTCGAAGACACCCTGAACGCCCTTGCCGACCATCTGGCCGCCCATGTCGACTGCGACAGCCTGCTGCGCCTGTCGCGACCCTGAGGTGGGCGGATCGCCCACCCTACGCCAGTGCCTCTGCCTGTCGGCCAAGTCCTGGGGCTGGCCGGGAAGGGGGGCTTTCCGCCCCCCTCGTCGCTGCGCTCCTCACCCCCTGAGGATATTTTTCCAGAGAGGAAGCCATCGACGTTAGGATCATCTTCAGACTTTTGCGTGACGCTGAGCGGGCGGTACAGGCAGGGATGCCGATGACCGTCAGAGGGGAAGACACCTCGCGCGTCGGGACCTGTCAGGTGACCCGACGGCGGGGTGTCCGACTCCGACGCCCTTTCCCTTGTGCCATTTCCTCTCTGCGAAAGTATCCTCGGGGGTCCGGGGGGTGAACCCCCCGGTCCGCCGCCGGTCACAGGCACGGCCGCATGTCGCCGTTCCGTGGCAACGCCGCCCGAGCGGGGCTCGATGCCCCCGAGGGCGGCACCCCTGTCACGTCACGCCTCAGAACAGCCCGTCGCCGCCCTGATCCTGCTCGATCGCCTCATCCGCAACCACCGCCACCGCGCCGCCAACGACCAGGGGGGCGCAGCCTGTGACGGCAAGCGCCAGCACTGCCGCCAGAACCGCCAAACCCATCTTCCGCATATCTCTCACTCCCGATGCATTGGTTGCCAGACCGTAAATGGCCACGCTCAAGTCCTTGATTTCAGTTATGTGTTCAGCACTGTCCACCGTGGACAGGATCAGAACTCGACCCCGGCCTGGCCTTTGATACCCGAACGGAACGGGTGCTTGATCAGCGTCATCTCGGTCACCAGATCCGCCACTTCGATCAACTCCTCCTTCGCATTGCGCCCAGTCAGAACGACATGAGTCAAGGGCGGCTTTTCCGTTCGCAGGAACTCCAGCACCTCGCCGATCTCCAGGTAGTCGTACCGCAGCGCGATGTTGATCTCGTCCAACAACACCATTCTGATCTCCGGGTTCCGGATCAGCTCCTTTGCCTTTTCCCAGCCAGCCCGCGCCGCCGCGATGTCGCGTGCCTTGTCCTGCGTCTCCCAGGTGAAGCCCTCGCCCATCGCGTGGAACTGGCAGAGGTCGGCGAAGTGGGTCGTGATCAGCCGCCGCTCGCCGGTGTCCCAGGCCCCCTTGATGAACTGCACCACCGCCGACGGCATCCCATGCGCGACGCAGCGCAGGATCATCCCGAAGCCCGAGGAGGATTTCCCCTTGCCCGCCCCGGTGTGGACGATGATCAACCCCTTCTCGCCCGCTTTGCCCGCCATGATCTTGTCCCGCGCGGCCTTCTTCTTGGCCATCTTGCTGGCGTGCCGGGCAAGGTCGTCGGGGGCGGGTTCGACGGCAGGTTCGGGGGCGGGTGTCGCATGAGGCTCGGTCATGGTCGGTCGTGTCCTTGACAAGGGGGGGGTGCTTGCCTCAGTTGGGCTGGCGCTGGTTCCTGTTTATGACAGGCGAAGAGGGAATGCGACAGGTCGGAAACGACCCAAAGCAGCCGCCCCCGCGACCGTGACCGGAGAGGTCTCCAATGCCACTGGCGTCAGCCGGGAAGGCGGGGGGCCGTGGGGCAGCCGCCCCGGATCCGCAAGCCGGGAGACCTGCCAGCGCAAAGGACGTAACCGGCGGACGGGGTGTTCCGCGACCGGGTGAAGGCGGAAGCGCCTTTGCTGGCCCATGCCCCGAACGCCATTGGAAGGCTGCAATGGGCACGACCCTTTACGTCTGCATCACCTGCAAGGCCGGTGCGCCGGTGCTTGAGGGCGACCCGCGTCCCGGCGCGCTTTTGCATGCCGCACTCACCGCCGCACCCGCGCCCGACGGCGTCCGCATCGTGGGCGTCGAATGTCTGTCCGCCTGCAACACCGGCTGTGCGGTCTCGCTCACCAAACCCGGCGCCTGGTCCTATGTCTACGGCCGCCTGACCCTGGACGATGTCCCCGCCATCCTGGAAGGCGCTGCGAAATATGCCACCACGACAGACGGCATCGTCCCCTGGCGCGACCGCCCGACCGTGTTCCGCAAGCAATCCATCGCCCGAATCCCTCCCCTGACCCTAGATGAGGCCGCCGAATGACCGAACACCTGAACAACTTGGCGAAAATCCCCGTGACCGTGATCACCGGCTTCCTTGGCGCAGGGAAAACCACGCTGATCCGCCACCTGATGCAGAACTCGCAGGGCAAGCGCTTGGCCATTCTGGTCAACGAGTTCGGCACCGTGGGCGTCGACGGCGACATCCTGAAATCCTGCGCCGATGAGAACTGCCCGGTCGAGAACATCGTTGAACTGGCGAACGGCTGCATCTGCTGCACCGTCGCCGACGACTTCATCCCGACGATCGAGGCCCTGATGGCCATGCCCGTCCGCCCCGACCACATCCTGATCGAAACCTCCGGCCTCGCCCTGCCGAAACCGCTCCTCAAGGCCTTCGACTGGCCCGCGATCCGCAGCCGCATCACCGTCGACGGCGTCATCGCCCTTGCCGATGCCGAGGCGGTGGCCGCCGGTCGCTTCGCCCCCGACGTCGCCGCCGTCGATGCCCAACGCGCCGCGGACCCCAGCCTTGACCACGAAACACCCCTCAGCGAAGTGTTCGAAGACCAGATCCTCTGCGCCGACCTGATCCTTCTGTCCAAGGCGGACCTTGCGGGGGAAACCGGCCTGCAAACCGCCCGCGACGTGATCAGCGCCGAGATGACCCGCCCGGTCCCGATGCTGCCCATGACCGAAGGCGTGATCGACCCCCGGGTGATCCTGGGCCTGAATGCGGCGGCCGAGGATGATCTGGCCGCCCGCCCCTCGCACCATGACGGCCACGACGACCACGAACACGACGACTTCGACACCATCGTCGTCGACCTGCCCGAAGTCACCGACCCCGAGGCGCTGTCCGCCGCCATTGTCCGGCTGGCCGACGAGCAGAAGATCCTGCGCGTCAAGGGCCACGTTGCGGTCGCGGGCAAGCCGATGCGGATGCTGGTCCAGGCCGTCGGCGCGCGCGTCCGGATGCAATACGACCGCCCGTGGGGCACCCAGTCGCGCCGGTCGCAACTGGTGGTCATCGCGGAACATGACGACGTCAATGAAACCGCGATCCGCGCCGTCCTGGGGGGCTGACACCGTGGTTTCCGTCTTTACCCCAAGGCACGCAGCGCGTCCCGCCCTTCACCGTGGGGAAGGGCTGCGGTGCGTGGGCTTGCCCCAGGGAAAGGCATAGCCCATGCATGTCGTCTTCCGCGAAAGCCACGGGCTGGAGGAAACCGAGACCCCGTTCGATCCGGGGCAGGACCCCGCCGATCTGGTGGTCCTCAGCTTCTCCGACAGCGACCTGGGTGCTTTCACGGCAGGCTATGAGCGCATGCGTAAGGTGGGTGATATCACCCACCCTACCCTGCGGCTGGCCAACATCGTTGCGCTGAAACACCCGGTCTCGGTCGACACCTACGTCGAGAAAACCCTTTTCGCCGCGAAGGCCATCCTTGTCCGCCTGATCGGGGGCGAGGCCTACTGGC
>JAKQLM010000615.1 GCA_029567145.1 Pseudomonadota bacterium | reverse complement strand
TGGAGCGCCTGGGCCCGCCCGATCTCGCCACCCGTCGCGACGGCGGCGTTGTTCGACATGTTCTGCGGCTTGAACGGGCGGACGGTCAGGCCCTGACGGCTGAAGTGGCGGCAGAGGCCCGCCACCAGGAGGGATTTGCCGACGTTCGAGCCTGCGCCCTGGATCATGAACCGCGCTGTCATGCCGTCCCCTTATCACGCCCGCCGCACGGTCAGCCAGTGGCCGCGGATCAGCGCAATCGGGACAGAAGCCCGGCAGCCGCCGTCTGGCCGGACAGGACCGCGCCATGCGCGGTGCCAGACCGATCGGGGCTGGCGGCCTCTCCGGCAAAGCCCAGCCGTCCGTCCCAGTCCCACCCCGCCAGCGCGCGGCGGCTGTCGGGCGTGCTGCCAGTGGCGGCGAAGGAATAGGCGCCCTGCGCAAGGGGGTCTTGCGACCAGCGGGTGATCTGGGTGGCGATGGGGGCGGGGAAGTCGCTGCCGAACATCGCCTGCAGCGCAAGGTGCGCTTCGGCGGTCGTGGCGGCGTCGTCCAGCCGCTCCAGCGCGCGGGCCGGGTCCCCCGCGTGAAAGGCCAGAAGGACCGGGGCCCCGGCCGGTCGGGCGAGGCTAAGCCATTGCGACCAAATGCCATCCTGGGGAGAAAGCCATTCGACCCAATCGGCGGTCCTGTCCCAGGCGATGCGGTCGAAGCGCAGCCAGCACTTGTTCAAAAGGCCCATGCCCAGGCTGTCGATGGCCTGTTGCCGGGCCGGGGCCAGGGGTTCGCCAAGGGCCAGCGCGCCCGACTGCAGCACGCCCAGCGGCAGGGTCAGGATGACATGGTCGGCCAGCAGGGTGGCGCCATCGGCAAAGGTCAGGGCGACGTTGCTTCGCGACGGGGCCAGCGCGGTCACGGTCTGGCCAAGGCGGATCGTCAGGCCCTGCGCCAGGTGCCGGGTGATCTGGTCAAAGCCCGCAGGAAAAAGCACGTCGCTGCCGCCATAGTCTTTCGCGGCGTCGATGTACCAGGCCGAGGCCTCGGTCCAATCGGCGGCGTATTCCTGTTCGTAGCTGGCGTTGATATGGTGCCGGACCAGACGCCGCGTCGCGGCATCGGCCTGATGCCAGCCGGGGGAGGCCTGGACGGCATCGGCCAGCGACTGATCGCGGTCGTTGCGGTCGGTCGCGGCTCGGGCGGCGGTCACTAGCGCCCTGGCGGCGGCATCGTCCAGCGTGACCCTCTGTCCGTCCCGCCCCAAGGACAGGCTCCGGTCGTAGGAGGTGGCGACCCGCGCCGCCCCGGCGGCGTCGGCCAGTGCGGTCAGCGGATTGCCGGTGGTGCCATGGATCCAGCTTGCGCCAAGGTCGACCGGCAGGTCGGGCCAGAGGCGGGACGTCTGGATGCGCCCGCCGATCCGGTTGCGGGCCTCGACAACCGTCACCCGCAGGCCCGCCGCCTGCAGGTCGCGCGCGGCGGTCAGGCCGGACAGCCCGGCCCCGACCACGACGACATGATCCGGGGTGCGGGCAAGGCTGGTGCGGGCGGCAAGAAGCGGCACCGGCAGTAGGGCCAGGGTTCGGCGGCGGGTCAGCATCGCCCTACGGGTAATCGGCCCTGCAGCGTCGTGCAAGCCGGTCAGCCCGCCATTGCGGCCACGGCGGCACGCCAGGCGCGGGCGTAGGGCGCCAGCGCAGGGTCAGGGTGCTGGATGTGGGCATCGGGCGGGGCAGCGGGCGGGTCGCTGCAAAACAGCAGCGCCGCGCCCAACGCCGTGCCGGTCCGCGCTTGCGACGGAATCACCGGGCGGGCGGTCGCCGTGGCCAGCATCGCCAGATACCACGGGTTCGCCGGGAACGGGCCTTCGATCAGCGTCGGGCCTTGCGCGCCGATCAGGTCAAGGCAGGTGGCCGTGGTCAGGGCAAGGGCATAGCCCAGCGCAATCTCGCGTTCTGCGTCGGTGGCGGGGGTGGCGGTCCAGCGGTGTCTGTGGGTCGGGAAGGGTCCGCAGCCCGGCACGACCGAAGGCAGCAGCATCACCGCGTTGCGCCGCACGCGGTCGGCGTCGTCGGGTGTCGGAGCGGTGGGGGTCTGCGGGCGCATCAGGTCATACTCGCGCCCGCCCATGAACCGGGCCGAGGGAACGGGCCGGCCCAGCGCGCTGACGTTGACCAGCGTGTCACGGGCGGGGTCAAGCGCGGGAAAGGTCCCGCCGATGGCCATGGAAATCACCCAGGTGCCGGTTGAAACGACGGCGAACGGGGCCGGGCGCGACAGAAGATGCGGAACCAGCGAGGCGTTGGAATCGTGGATGCCGGTCAGGACAGGCACCGGGCCAAGGCCGGTCTCGCGCTGCAGGGCCGGGGTCAGGGTGCCAAGGGCGTCACCCGGATTGCGCGGCGGGGCCATCTTGTCGGCCAGGCCAAGGCGCGCGGGCAGGCTGGACCAGGTGCCCCTGGTCGGGTTCCACAGGTCGGTATGACACCCAAGCGAGGATACGTCGCAGGCCACCTGCCCGGTCAGACGGAAGCCCCAGTATTGCGGCCAGGTCACGACATGGGCGGTGCGGGCCAGAAGGCCGGGATCGGTCTCCAGCATGTAATGCAGTTGCGCGCCAAGGGTCAGGCCCATGGGCAGGCGCGGACTGCCGGTTTCGCTGAACGGCGGGCGAAGGACGTTGTAGGCGGCGGTCAACCCGTCGGGGCCGGTGTGTTCGTAGTCAAGGACCGGGGCGGCAAGGTCGCCGCCTGCGTCCAGAAGCGCCGCGCAGGCGCCATGGGTGGTGACGGTGATGCCGTCGATGCGGTGCCGGGCGGCCATGCGGCAAAGCGCCTCGATCAGGAATTGCCACTGGGCGTCGGTGTCGAAATGCGGCCAGGGCGGGCCGGGCAGAACGGTGTTCGGGGCGGTCTCGACCGCGATCTCGGACCGCGTGTCCAGATCGACCAGCGCCAGTTTGACGTTGGTCTTGCCGATGTCGATGACCGCGACGGTTTTCATGGCCCCGGTCACTCCATGTGAAAGACGGTGACAAGGGGCGTGGCCACGGGTTCGGTGTCGGGCCTTGTGACCATCAGGTCGGCCATGTGCGCCCACCAGCGACGCATCACCGGGTGCTGCGGCAGGTCGTCCATTCCGTGATCGTCCGTCCGCCAAAGCACGCCGAACAGGATCATCGTCTCGCGGTCGAGGTGGATGGAATAGTCGCTGACGCCCGCATCCTTCAAAAGCGCGACAAGGTCTGGCCAGATCTCGTCATGGCGACGCTGGTATTCGGCCTCCATCCCCGGGTGAAGCTGCATCTTGAAGGCATGTTTCTGCATCATTTCCCCCGGATCAGGCGCGGAATGGCGATGGTGCCGATCAGCAGGAAGCCAAGGAAGATCGACATCACGATGCCCGGCACGTTCAGCAGGCCAAAGCCGAAGGTGACCATGCCCATGATCAGCGCGGCAAGGACAACACCCGTTATGCGTCCGGACCCGCCAAGGATGTTGATCCCGCCAAGGACGGTCATGGTGACGATTTCCAGCTCCCATCCCGTCGCGATGGACGGGCGGGTGGAGCCGAGGCGCGAGGTCAGGCAGACGGCGGCGATACCGCTCATCACCCCGGTCAGCAGGAACAGGATGAAGCGCACCCGGTCCACCCGGATGCCGGAAAAGCGCGCGGCGGTGGCGTTGTTGCCGATGGCATAGACCGCGCGGCCAAAGGTGGTGCGGTGCAGAAGCGCCCAGAAGATCAGCGCCGAGACGGCAAAGAGGACAAGTTCAAAGCTTATCACCCACCAGACGTAGCCCTGCCCGAAATAGGCGAAGTCCTTGGGGTAGCCGTTGAAGGCCTGATCACCAAGGACGATGAAGGCGATGCCCCGGAACAGGCTCATCGTGCCGATGGTCACGACGATGGAGGGCAGGCCCATCCCGGCGACAAGGACCCCGTTCACCGCGCCGCAGATCAGGCCGGTGGCGATGCCGGTCAGCACGATCTCGGGCGTGCCCGCGCCCATCGACATCACCAACCCCATGGCGGTGGAGGCGAGCGCGATGATCGAGGCGACCGACAGGTCGATGTCGCCCGCGATGATCAGCATCGCCATGGCAAAGGCGATCAGCGCCTTTTCGGTGAAGTTGAAGGTCGCGTCCGACAGGTTCCAGGCGTTCAGGAAAAAGGGCGACAGGAAGCTGTTGGTGATGCAGACCGCGATCAGGACGATGATCAGGATCGTCTCCCAACTGCGCAGGACGCGGGTCAGGGGCGATTGCAGACGGTCGGGGATCAGGCGTGGGGTTGCAGCGGTCATTGTGCGGCCTCGCGCAGGATCAGGCGGCCCTTGGGGCGGTTCTGGGTGGCGTTGAAGGCGACGGCCAGGATGATCGCGGTGCCGGAAATCGCCATCTGCCAGAAGGGCGAGATGCCGACGACCGGCAGGGCGTTCTTGATGACGCCAAGGAAGATCGCCCCAAGGATCGCGCCCCAGATCGTGCCAGCCCCCCCGGCAATGGCGATGCCGCCGATGACGCAAGCGGCGACGACGTCCAGCTCGAACCCCCCGGCGATGTCGACATAGGCCACGGCATAGCGGGCGGTCCAGAGATAGCCGGTCAGGCCCGCGAGGGCTCCGGAGAGGGTGAAGGCCCAGAACTGGGTCTTCCCAACGTCGATGCCTGCGTAAACGGCGGCATGGGGGTTGCCGCCGACCGCATAGAACGCGCGGCCAAGCGGGGTGCGGGTCAGGATCAGGGCGAAGACGGCGATCAGGGCGATTGCGACCCAGCTCATGACCGGCAGGCCAAGGAGGATGAGACGGGGCAGGGACTTGAAAGCGTCGGTCATCTCATGCGCGTTGACCCATTTGCCATCTGTCATCAGGAAGATCACGCCCCGGTAGATCGTCATCGTGCCAAGGGTGACGACGATGGAGGGGATGCCGACCTTCCAGACGAGGATGCCGTTGATCGCGCCCAGCGCCGCGCCCATCAGGACGACGGTGAGAAGGATCAGTGGCAGCGGGACCCCGGCGCCGTTCATCAAGGCGGCGGTCATGCCGGTCAGGGCCAGGGTGGCGGCCACCGACAGGTCGATGCATTTGGTCAGGATCACGATCATCTGGCCGATCACCAGGATCAT
>JAKQLM010000610.1 GCA_029567145.1 Pseudomonadota bacterium | reverse complement strand
AAACCGCGAGGCCGAGGCATAGCCGACCGCATGCGCAATTTGCTGCACGGACAAGGCGCTGGCCTGCAACAGCCCCAGCGCCCGGTTCATCCTCAGGTCGGTCAGCAGGGCGGTCAGGCTGGTGCCTTCCGCCGCAAGGTGACGCCGCAACGTCGCCTCGGCCAGGCCAAGCTGGCGCGCAAGGTCCGCCGCCAGCCAGTCCCGCGCAAGGTCCGCAGCCGCCAGCGCCCGCACCCGCGCGGCCAGCGTCGGTGGCGCGGGCGGCGGCAGGCAAAGGCCCAGGCCGTCCAGCCAGATCAGCACCTCCAGCACGGCGTGATCGCGGATCGCCTGCGGCACGGCGGGGCTACGGCAAAGGTCCAGCGCCCGTTCAAATGCGGCCAGGGCGCGCGGATCGGTGCAATGCCCGGCAGTTGCCGTGCCGGTCGGAGCCTGCAGCCCCGGCGCGATCAACAGCCCTGTCGCCCGGTAGGGCGCATCCGCTGCGGGGTGGTTCTCGACATCCAGCGGCAGATGCGCCGGGATCAGCGCCAGCGCCCCTGCGGGCACGTCGCACAGAACCGCGCCCCGGATCACCTTGCGTCCGCTTTCCACCTGAAGAATCACCGATTGCTCGCCCACCACGGCACGAAACCCGGCACGGACCGCCTGCCGCAAGCGGATCACCTCGGGCGCGCGGGGGTCGGGGCGGGGCGGGTCGGGATCAACCGCAATGGGATCGTGCCGGGTCATGCCCGCAGGATGGCAGGCTTCCACGACCGGGGAAAGTCCTCCCCCTTGGCAAGCCCGCCCCCAGCCGCGATAACACCGGGAAAGGAGACCGCCATGCCCATCGACTTTGCCGCCAAGAAGGCCCTGTTCCACCTGCCCGAGGGGCTGATCTATCTGGACGGCAACTCGCTTGGGCCGATGGTGCGCACAGCCCCGGCGCGGGTGGATCAGGCGATGCAGGCCGAATGGGGCGACCTGCTGATCCGGGGCTGGAACAAGGCGGGCTGGATGGCCCAGCCGCGGGCCCTTGGCGACCGCATCGCCCGGCTGATCGGGGCGGAACCGGGGACGGTCGTCCTGGGCGACACCCTGTCGATCAAGGTCTACCAGGCGCTTGCCTCGGCGCTGGAGATGAACCCCCGCCGCAAGGTGGTGCTGTCGGACACCGGCAACTTTCCCAGCGACCTTTACATGGCCGAAGGTCTGACCCGCACCCTGGGCGGCCAGTACCGGCTGAAGACCGTCGCACCGGAAGAGGCGATGTCCGCGATCGACGAAACCGTGGCCGTCGTGATGCTGACCGAGGTGGACTATCGCACGGGCCGCCGTCACCACATGGCCGACATCACCAAGTGCGCGCACGAAATGGGCGCTCTGGTGGTCTGGGACCTTGCCCATTCCGCAGGGGCGCTGCCGGTCGATCTGGCCGGGGTCAAGGCCGATTTCGCTGTGGGCTGCACCTACAAATACCTCAACTCCGGCCCCGGCGGCCCGGCCTTCATCTATGTCGCCCCGCGCCACGCCGACGTCGCCCGCCCTGCCCTGTCCGGTTGGCTGGGCCATGCCGCCCCCTTCGCCTTTGACCAAAGCTACCGCCCAGGGCAAGGGATCGAGCGGATGCGCGTCGGCACGCCCCCGGTCCTGCAACTGGCCGCACTGGATGCGGCCCTGGACGTCTGGGACGACGTCGACCTGCGCGAGGTGCACGCCCAGTCCCTGCGCCTGCAGGACCAGTTCATCAAGGGCGTCGAATCCCGCGCGCCGATGCTGCAACTGGCCACGCCCCGGTCGCACCAGATGCGCGGCTCACAGGTCAGTTTCCGCCACCCCGAAGGCTATGCCATCATGCAGGCCCTGATCGCCGAAGGCGTGATCGGCGATTTCCGCGCGCCCGACATCCTGCGCTTTGGCTTCACGCCGCTGTTCATCGACGAAGACGACGTCGCCCGCGCCATCGGCATTCTGGCCCGGATCATGGACTATGGCACCTGGGACAAGCCCGAGTTCAAACTGCGCGCGGCGGTGACCTGACATGATCCGGCGCTGGAACCCCGACACGATGCCGACCCCCGCCTCGCGCTACAGCCACCTTGCGCTGGCCGAAGGCGCAACCCGGCGGCTCGAGATCTCGGGTCAGGTCGGCCTTTACCCCGATGGAACGCTTGCCGACGGGCTGGCCGCGCAGCTGGATGCCGCGCTGGCCAATGTCGACCGGGCGCTGGCCGCCGCAGGGATGGACCGCACGAACCTGATGAAGATCACCGTCTACCTCACGGACGCCAGCGCCGAAGCGGTGGCGCTTTACCGGGCCCGGCGCGATGCCTGGGTCGGGGACGGGGACGGGGTTGGGGCGGCTCCGGCGGCCACGCTGCTGGTCGTCGCGGGCCTGGCCGCGCCGCACTGGTTGGTCGAGGTGGACGCCGTGGCGGCGGGCTGACGGCGGATTTCAACGGTTTCCGCCGATTTTGACGCGGTTTTCACGCGCCCGTGATCACATTCGGCCCCTTGCACGGTTTGACGTCGAAACCGGGCTAAGCTACCGTCGCGGAAATCTTTCCCGGGGCAGACTCTGCTGCCGGTCTGTTTGGAGTTGAGTCCCTTGATGCGCCACAACGCCCGTTCCCTGTTTCACAAGGCCGTCACGGCCCCTGCCCTGATCGCGCTTCTGGCGCTGACAGCCTGTGTCGATCCGACGCTCAGCACCTCGGCCAGCACGCAGCCTTTGCCGAAACCGGACGAGAATGTGTACGTCGCCACGATGGACGCAGGCATCCAGATCCCGGCGCTTCCGGTCGAAGACATCCCCGAAAGCCACCGCCGTCAGGTCGTCGCCTATGAAACCGATCAGCCGGTCGGAACCATCATCATCAACCCCAAGACGCGCCTGTTGTATTACGTCGTCGGCAAGAACAAGGCGATCCGCTACGGCATCTCGGTCGGCAAGGCCGGGTTCGAATGGTCCGGCGAGGCGATCGTGGCCGAAAAGAAACCCTGGCCGACCTGGACCCCGCCAAAGGAAATGATCGCGCGCAAGCCGGAACTGGCGAAATGGGAAAAGGGTCAGCCGGGCGGGCCGACCAACCCCCTGGGCGCGCGGGCGATCTACCTGACCTCGGGCGGGCGTGATTACGGCTACCG
>JAKQLM010000598.1 GCA_029567145.1 Pseudomonadota bacterium | reverse complement strand
ACAGCTTCCGCGACCGCAGTAGGTTGCTCCCGCCCGTCTTCCGGCATCAAGCGGAAGAGAAGGGAAGCGAGAGCAAGCCAGCCGATCAGGCTCAGACCGAGTGCCCGCGCACTGTAGAGCGCGGCCAGATCCGGAGGAATGACCGGGACGGACGCAGGTGGCTGCGGTGCCCCAAGAAGGTGGGGGGCCACCATCAGGGCAAGCCCTGCGAGACGCCCGAGCCAGGACTTCACCCCACTGGCGAGGAAAAGCCCCACCACATTTGCCTGTCCGACAGTTCAGCGGCCTGCATGCCTGGCAACTCCGGTGGCAGTCCCAAACTGGGTGACAGGACGAAAGCAGCGAAGCCGGAAAAGGCGAGCGCGGGCACAGAAATGCTGTGTGGACCCCACAGGGCACGGTGTGTCGCAAGAGCAGCTCCCGCAACAAGGCCAAAGCCTGACCAGGTCAAAACCAAAGTCAGGACCGTCAAGCCGCTTCGCACGACGACAGAAAACTTGTCATCCGCGTCGTGGGCATCGTGCGCAGACGGGACCGTATCGCCACTCGATCCTGAGGGGTCATCTTGCGCCGCCCCCATCAGGACAAGTTCGCCGGTCACGTATCGCTCGGCATCGACGATAAGTGGCTGGATCAGAAAAAACTACAAAAAGGCAACCGCTAGGCCCGTAACGGCACCAGCAATCACCCCGCCGGACAGCAGGGACTTCGTCATGTCAGCTAACTCGATCTGTCAGTGGCAGGGAAAGCCGGTGGCGTGGCGGGTATCATGTGGCATGCAGCGCATCTGAAGAGGCAAAACCTGCCGCAAAGATGAGAAACGCACCAAGGACAGCACTGGTCAGGATGGGCCGAACCAGACCTGCGTGCTGTACGGACGCGGTGGAAAGAGTGGTGGGCAGACATGATGTTTCTCCGCCCGTCACACCCGACGGGATTGGGGTTAAGTCTCCTGTCTGGCCGGTCTCCTGGCTCACGGTCACTGCAACCCTTCGCCTTCCCGGGCAGTTGCCCAATGGCATATCGAAGGGCCACTACCGCATACAGTCGCGGGGCGGCTGAGGTATCGGGCGCCGCAACTGGGTCCGCCCTTCCTCATTCCCGATTGAGTTCGGGGATTCTGCGTCCCATGCACACCAAACAAAATCACGATCATGCGCACGCCGCAGAATGTCAATGCGCTTGAAGTCCGGCAGCATTGCCGGAGCGGGGCGCGGATTGTTGATCTTCCTCGCGCGCTCCGCTGCCATGATCGGGGCCATTCACGAGGTCGGCAAGGATCGGACAGTCCGGGCGGTGATCGCCGCAGCACGCATCTGCCAGATGACGAAGCGTGTCCATCATTGCCTGCATTTCACGAATTCGAACTTCAAGACCGGCGATCTGCTCAAGCGCAATCTGTTTCACATCGGCACTCTGCCGCGAACGATCCTGCCAGAGCGCCAGCAACTCCTCGATCTTCTCGACGGAAAAACCCAAGTCCCGCGCCCTTCGGATGAAGCGCAGTAGCTGAACATCGGTCATCGTGTAGACGCGATATCCTGCGGCCGTCCTTCCTGCTGCCGGGATGAGCCCGATCGACTCGTAGTAGCGAATCATCTTGGCGGAAACGCCCGAAGATTTTGAAGCTTCACCGATGTTCATCTCAGGGCCTCCTTACGCGGCGATTGAAGGCGCAAAGCGCCGCAGTCGCAGCGCGTTGCCAAGGACGAAGACCGACGATAGCGCCATCGCGGCGGCGGCAAAGATCGGCGACAGCAGGATACCGAAGGCGGGCCAGAGCGCGCCTGCGGCAACCGGGATCAGCAGGGCATTGTAGATGAAGGCCCAGAACAGGTTCTGGCGGATGTTTCGCATCGTGGCCTTGGAAAGCGCGATGGCATCCGAGACGGCAGTCAGCCTACCCGACATCAGTACGACGTCCGCCGCTTCGATGGCAATGTCGGTGCCGGTGCCGACGGCAAGGCCCACATCCGCTTCGGCCAGGGCGGGCGCGTCGTTGATCCCGTCGCCGACATAGGCAAGCTGGCCCATGCCCTTCAGCCGCTTCACCGCAGCGACCTTGCCGTCGGGCAGCACTTCGGCCACCACCTCGTCGATGCCAAGCTGACGGGCGATGGCATGCGCGGTGCGGCCATTGTCGCCGGTGATCATCGCAACCTTCAGCCCCAGCCGGTGCAGCGCCCGGATCGCCTGCGGCGTGGTCTCCTTGATCGGGTCCGCAACGGCGATGATTGCCGCAAGCCTGCCGTCGATGGCGGCATAGAGCGGTGACTTGCCCTCGTCGCCAAGCCGGGTGGCGGTTTCGGCAAAGCCGGACACGTCCAGACCAAGCCGCGCCATGTAGCGGTCGGCGCCGATCTCTACCCGCTGCCCGCCCGCCTGCGCCGCCACGCCAAAGCCGGTCGCGGACTCAAAAGCTGTGATCTCGGGAAGGATCAGGCCCTCGTCTGCCGCCGCCGCGACGATGGCGCGGGCGATGGGATGCTCGGACTTCGCCTCAACCGCAGCCACCACGGCCAGAACGGGACCTCGGTCGAAGCCCGGTGCCAGCACCATGTCGGTCAGGCGCGGCTTGCCCTCGGTCAGGGTTCCGGTCTTGTCGAATGCGACCACCTTGACCCCCTGCAAGGCCTGCAGGGCCTCACCCTTGCGAAAGAGCACGCCCATCTCGGCACCGCGCCCGGTGCCGACCATGATCGAGGTCGGCGTGGCCAGACCCATGGCGCAGGGGCAGGCAATGATGAGGACGGCGACGGCGTTGACCAGGCCGAAGGTCAGGGCCGGATCAGGCCCGAAGATCAGCCAGACGGCGAAGGTCAGCGCCGCAAGCGCCATGACGACCGGCACGAACCACATCGTCACGCGATCCACCAGGGCCTGAATCGGCAGCTTGCCGCCCTGCGCTGCCTCGACCATGCGGATGATCTGGGCCAGCATCGTCGCCTCACCGACCGCCGTGGCCCTGAAGGTCAGCGCGCCCGCCTGGTTGACGGTGCCCCCGGTCACCTTCGACCCGACGGTCTTTGCCTGCGGCAGGGGTTCA
>JAKQLM010000597.1 GCA_029567145.1 Pseudomonadota bacterium | reverse complement strand
CCCGCCCCACCCCCCCCTCCAGCCGGTCCGCCCCGGCCCCGCCCATCAGCGTGTCCTCCCCGTCCCCGCCATAAAGCGAATCGCTGCCCGCGCCGCCGCCCAGGCTGTCGTTGCCGCCACGCCCCTCCAGCCGGTCATTCCCGTCCAGACCTTCGGCCCGGTCGTTGCCATCGCTGCCGTAGAACTTGTCGGCAAGGTTGGTGAGGACAATCCGTTCGATCCCGACCAGCGTGTCGCCGGCCGCGTCGCCGGTGCTTAGCGCCGGGGTCAGAAGATCCAGCGTCAGCCCCAGCGTGCTGTCGGCATAGCTGGCGGTATCGGTGCTGGGACCGCCGTCCAGCCGGTCGGCCCCCGCGCCACCGATCAGCGTGTCGGTCCCGTCACTGCCATAGAGGGAATCATTGCCCGCCCGGCCTTCGATCAGATCGTTGCCGTCCAGACCGTAAAGCACGTCATTCAGCGCCGCGCCGCGCAGGGTGTCGGCCTTCTGGCTGCCCTCGATCTCTTCGATCGAGAGGTAGAGGTCGCCCACCGCCTCGCCCGTGTTGCGGGACAGGTCGGCCAGATCGATCAGGACGCCGCTGCCCGCCTCGCGGTAGCTGGCGCGGTCGCGGCCCGACCCGCCGTCCAACAGATCGGCGCCAGAGCCGCCCAGCAGCGTATCGGTGCCCGCGCCGCCGTACAGGCTGTCGTTGCCCGCCCGCCCGGCCAGGCTGTCGCTGCCATCGCCGCCGTCCAGTCGGTTCGCCTCGGCGTCGCCGCCCAGCGTGTCGTTGAAGCGCGACCCGACGACGCCTTCGATGCCGGAATAGCTGTGCCCCGCCGCCAGCCCCGTGTTCTGGCTGGACTGCATCAGGTTCAACCGAAACCCTGCGGCGGCATCGCTGAACAGGACCGTATCGAAGCCCACACCGCCGACCAGCGTGTCGGCCCCGCCCGAGGCCATCAAGAGGTCGTCGCCATCCGTCCCGTCCAGCCGGTCGTTCTGGCTGGTGCCGCGCAGGATGCCATCGCTGTCGGCAAGGTTGGGCAGGGCATGCCACAGCCCGATGAAGTCCCCCTGCCGGAACGCCCCCGGCTGGATCGGCAGGCCGTTGGGCGACCGGATCTCCAGCACCTCGTCGCCCCAGGTGATCAGCGCCCCGGTGGCCGTCGCCGTGATCGTCAGCGCGGCAAGCGAATGGATGCGGCCCCAGGCGGACAAGTCGATCTTGTCGACCCCCAGCTGGAAGTCGACGATGACGTCGGTGGCAGAGTCCGCGGCCAGCACGAAGATGTCCGCCCCAGCCCCGCCGGACAGGGTATCCGCCCCGTCGCCGTCGATCAGGATGTCGTTGCCGGCACCGCCCTGGATCAGCTCATCGCCGGCGCCGCCGTCGATCATGTCGCCGCCCGTACCGCCGGTCAGGGTCGCCGCCTCGTCGCCGCCCCGAAGGATCGGGGCAAGCGGGCCGGGGTCGATCTGCAACCGGGTGATCCCGGTGCCTTCGCTGGCAACGAAGAGATCGATCTTGCCGTCGACCACGCGCAACGTCATCGCGGTGATGTTGTCCAGCGCCAGGCCCGGCAGGTGCAGCTGCTGGCCGACCATGACCAGCCGCCCCTCGGGCGTCAGGGTCATCAGCGTCAGGCCACCATCTGCGCCCCCGGCCACGACGAAGACCCGGTCGCCGATGCTGCAGGTCGCGATCGACTGCACGCCCTGAAACCGGGTGTCCAGCGTGTCGATGACATGGTCGGCGACGCGCATCACCCCGCCGGGAGCGACCTCGATCACACTGACCGAGGATGAGCCGACCGAGGCGACCACCAGATAGGTCAGCCCGCCCATCGTCACCACCTCGACGTCCGACGGGTTGGAGATGCCAAGCCCCTGCGGCACGCCCATCATGCTGGGCGCGGCCAGCGTGCCGCCCGGCTCGACCCGGAACAGCCGCACGACATCGGCCCCCAGCGACAGGCTGACCAGATAGGTCTCGCCGCCGACGCTGATTGCGGTCAGGGCCGAGATGTCCACTCCGGGTTGCGGTCCGGCCAGGACCCGCTGCCCCAGCGCCGTCATCGTGCCATTGGCGGCGACCGAGTAGCTGTGGATCGTCGCCTCGCCCGCGCGGGCGGCGTAGAAATAGGTCACGCCGCCGACCTGCACGATGGTCTGGGCGCAGATCGTGCCGGACAGGCTGCCCGGCAGTTGCACCCCAGAGGACAGGCTGCCGTCCAGGGCCGACGTCAGGGTCCGGACCCCGGCCTGGTTCGCGCCCGACACCACCAGATGCAACGTGCCGCCCAGGGTCAGCATGTCGACCTGCGCTTCGGCGGGCAAGGTGGTGCCGGGGACCACGCTTTCCTGGTCGACCAGCGTCATGGCACCATCGACGTCCAGCGCCAGCACGCCGCCATCCGCGCGCGTCGCGGTGTACAGCATCAGATTGCCGCCCCGCACCACCAGTTCCATGTCCGAAATACCCGAGACCAGGTTCAACGGCGCAGCCGTGAACGTCTCCATAACCTGGAAGCTATACACCCCGACCCCACAGACACCCGTTTACCCAGGCTCAGGGTCGCCGATCAGCGGTGCCTCGGCCTGACGGGATGCGGGCGCAATCCGGGCTTTTCGGCAAGGTTTTCAGCAAAGCCGCGCTATTTCAGGGCTAGCGTCCGATGCCGACATAGGCGGTAAAGCCTGCCTCCAGCACTTCGGCCCGGTCATAGATGTTGCGCAGGTCCGCCATTTGCGGCACCGCCATCTTGCGGGCCAGCTTGGCCAGGTCCAGACCCCGGAACTCGTTCCATTCGGTCAGGAGCACGACAAGATCAGCGTCGTTGGCGGCCTGGTAGGGGTTGTCGATCCACTTGACGCCGGGCAAAAGCGCCTCGCCTTCGTGCTGGCCTTGGGGATCGCTGACCCGGACCTTGGCCCCGGCCCCGACCAGCGCCGGAACTATGGTCAGCGAGGGCGCGTCCCGCATGTCGTCGGTGTTCGGCTTGAAGGTCACGCCCAGGATGGCGATGGTCTTGTCACGCAGGCTGCCACCGCACAGCTCGACGATCTTGTCGATCATCCGGCGCTTGACCTCGTCATTGACCTTGATCACCGCCTCGACGATCTGCATGGGTGCTGCGTGGTCCTGGCCGATCCGGGCCAAGGCTTTGGTATCCTTGGGGAAACAACTGCCACCATAGCCCGGCCCCGCATGCAGGAACTTGTCGCCGATCCGGCCGTCCATGCCCATGCCCTTGGCCACGGCCTTGACGTCCGCACCGACCTTTTCGCACAGGGCGGCGATTTCGTTGATGAAGGTGATCTTGGTCGCAAGGAACGCATTCGCCGCGTATTTGATCATCTCGGCGCTTTCGAGGCCCGTATAGACCATCGGGAATTCGCGCAAGGAAAGGGGCCGGTAAAGCTCGGCCATGACCTTTTTTGCCTTGCCGCCTTCGACGCCCACCACCACCCGGTCGGGATGCATGAAGTCGTCGATCGCCGCGCCTTCGCGCAGGAATTCGGGGTTCGAGGCGAC
>JAKQLM010000579.1 GCA_029567145.1 Pseudomonadota bacterium | reverse complement strand
TCGCCTGCGCGGCATCGGCCCGTTTCGGCAGGCGCAAAAGCTGCAGCAACTCGGCGGCCAGGCCTGCGGGAAAGGCCAGGTCCATCGCCTCGCCCGGCTTCAGCTTGGCAAAGGCATCGGACGCGACCGCGCGCGACAAGGCCCCTTTCGTCTGCCGGTCAAGACGGCGAAAGCCCGGGCTGTGCGGTTGTCCGGGATCGGCCAGCACGGCCAGGCGCCCGGGGGCGGTGGCAAGCGCGTCAAGGTCAAGGGCTTGGAACTGGATCGGCAGCGGCTGGGGCATGACGGGCTTCTCTTGAGGACTGGATTACCGCACCTTGGGCGGCGGTTCGCCGGAAGGCTACAATCCCCCCTGAAGAATGGCCAGATAGCAGTTTTCGCCGCCGGTGAATTCCGCTAGGGTCACCGCAACATCTTGTAGGGGCTGCAACTGGCGTGTCTAGATTCGACAGATATCTGCTGTCGCAACTGCTTCAGTTGTTTGGCTTTTTCTCGCTGGTTCTGGTGGCCGTCTATTGGGTCAACCGGGCGGTGGGCCTGTTCGACCAGTTGATCGGCGACGGGCAGTCGGCGCTAGTGTTCCTGGAGTTTTCGCTTCTGACGCTGCCGAACGCGATCCGGCTGGTGCTGCCGGTGTCGGCGTTCGCGGCCACGGTCTATGTCGTCAACCGCCTGATGCAGGAAAGCGAGCTTGTGGTGATGCAGGCCACGGGCTTTTCCGCGCTGCGGCTGGCGCGGCCGGTCTTGTATTTCGGGGTCTGCGTGATGGCGATGCAGCTGGTGCTGGCCAATGTTCTGGTCCCGGCCAGTCAGCGGGCGATGTCGGCCCGCAGCGCCGAGATTTCGCAGAACGTGACCGCGCGCTTTCTGAACGCCGGGCAGTTCATGCATCCGATGAAGGGCATCACGCTGTACATCCGCGAGATCAGCCCGACGGGCGAGCTGTTGGACCTGTTCCTGTCGGACGAACGCGGCGCGGATGCCCGGGTGATCCATACCGCCCGCAAGGCGTTTCTGGTGCGGGGCGACGCAGCACCCAAGCTGGTGATGGTCGAAGGCTCGACGCAAAGCCTGGCGCGGGCGGACGGGCGGATGTCGATCACGCGCTTTGCCGATTTCACGCTGGACCTTGCCGGTCTGGTCAAGGTGCCGGGCGGCGGCGAGGTGTCGCTGAACGCCTTGCCGACACCCGCTTTGCTGCGGCCTCAGGCTGCGGTGATGGCGGCAGCGGGCGCGACCGAAGCGCAGATGCGCGAAGAGGGTCATTCGCGGCTGGCCGGTCCCTTGCTGGCGGTGGCCTCGCCGCTTCTGGGGTTTGCCGCGCTGATGCTGGGCAGTTTCTCGCGCTTTGGCCTGTGGCGGCAGATGGCGGTGGCGGTGGGGCTGCTGATCGGGGTGCAGCTGGTCTGGACCTGGGCGGGCAGCGCCGCGTTGAAATCGGCGGCGGCCTGGCCGGTGCTGTATCTGGCGCCCGGCCTGGGGATGCTGGTGGCCGGGGGGCTTTTGCTGTGGGCGCAGCGTCCGCGACGGCTGCGGGGGGCCCTGGCATGACGCTGAGCCTGTACATCGCGCGGCGGTTTCTGGGCACGGTCGGCCGGGTGTTCCTGATCTTTTTCGGCATCCTGATGCTGATCGACATGATCGAGCAGTTGCGCCGGTTCTCGGACGCGGGCATCGGGCTGGGCGACGCGGCGGTGATGTCGCTGCTGAACGTGCCGCAGACGCTGTACCGGATTTTGCCGCTGATCATGGTGATGGCGGCCATCGCGATGTTCCTGGGGCTGGCGCGGTCGTCCGAACTGGTCGTCGTGCGCGCGGCGGGGCGGTCGGGGCTGCGATTCCTGATGACGCCGCTTCTGGTCGCGGTCGCCCTGGGGGGACTGACGGTCGCGCTTTTCAACCCGCTGGTAGCGGCCACGTCCAAGGCCTATGACGCGCGCCGCGCCGCGCTGTCGCAGGGCGGCGGGTCAGTGCTGTCGGTCGCCGACACCGGGCTTTGGCTTCGGCAGGGG
>JAKQLM010000571.1 GCA_029567145.1 Pseudomonadota bacterium | reverse complement strand
CTTCACAGTCCAGCCGTGGCAGTTCGGCGACAACTTCAAGAAGCGCACTTGCTTCTGGACGCGCGGACTGCCCGCTCTGGTGCCCACATCGGACATGGACGGGTCAACCGCCGTCGCCGAGGTGCACAACGCCAGCCCCGGCCCTGATCGCTGGAAGCTTCGGTCGCGGACGTATCCGGGGATCGCGGCTGCGTTGGCGGACCAATACGGGCGCGGCGAGTGGAGGCTTGTGGCATGACGGACTTCCGCTTCCAGACCGAACCCCCAGCGCCAACCCTGGCCGAAATGACCGCCGCCTATCCGCCGCTGCCTGATGGCTGGACGGCTGAGGCCGACGTGCACCTGTGGGAAGGCCTGTTCATGGGCCTTGGGTTCGAGGACATCGCCGTCAAGCGCGGCGGCAAGGCTGACCAATGGCGCGCACGGTTCTTCGCGTTTCGCGATGCCAGCGGGGGCCGGATTGGGCTGAACGCGCAGCCGCGGTGGCTGGAATTGGCAAGAAATCGGGCGGGGGCGTGAGTGGACATGTCTGCATCACATGCGGCCAGCCCGCGTCCTTCGGCTTCGGCTGGCCCGGACAGCGCCGCGACATGCCGCCCGGAAAGCGGGGAAGCTTGTGGACCTGCCACGCCCACCGTGCCGACGGCGAGGCCCGTCGTGCTTCTGCACTTGCAGTTGCGCCGGGATCTTCTGAGCGACCGGCTGCGTCGGCTGCAACGCCAGAGCCGCAGCAGGGAAGCCTCGGCCTGTAGTCGGGAACTGCGGGCGGTGACGACACAACTGATGACACTAGGCCAGCACTAACCGCAGGTTGAATGAAAAGTTTTCGCAGGGGATGAACATGGACGGATCGAACATTGACGCCGTGACGGCAGCGGAACTGCGCGCCTTAATTGAGAGGATCGAACAACTGCGGGCCGAGGCGCAGGACATTAAGAACGCCGAGAAAGAGGTTTTTGCCGAGGCCAAGGGCCGGGGCTACATGACCCGCCCCATCCGCACGATCATCAAGCGCCGCGCTTCGCAGCCCGACAAGCTGG
>JAKQLM010000555.1 GCA_029567145.1 Pseudomonadota bacterium | reverse complement strand
CGGGACGCGGTGCCAGAGGCGTTCAGCGTCGTGGCGTTGCTGTCCAAGGGTGTCGCAAGGGATGGTGCGCTGTAGCGCACCCTACGCAAAAGGTCAGGTCGGCGTGCTGCGCTGGATGATGCCGGTCGCGGCGGCGGCCCCCAGCGCGGTCACGGCCCATCCCAGCGTCATCAGAAACCAGCGCGCCCACCACAGCGCGTGGCCCCAGGGGCCACGGTCCTTGGACGGCGACCAGCTGCGGGTCTGGCCCAGTTCCAGCACCGGGATCACCACATCCGCGCCATAGGCCAGCGGGTGAAAGCTTTCCCAGTCGACCCCCGGCCCGGTCACGCCGTTCCACTCGGCCGCAGGGTTGGCCAGGCAACCGGGGACGGGGTCGGGCAGGCAGTCACGGCTCAGGATGTCCTGCCAGCCCTGGGACGCGGCAATCAGGTCGTTGTTCGGTGCCATGCTGCCTTCGTTCCAGGCCATCATCGCCAGAAAGGCCGACACCAGCGACAGGCCCACCAGCCAGGCCAGGGCGCGGAACGGGCGGTAGCCATAGCCGACCACGGCCCAGGCCGCGCGGTCCCACAGCCAGTCGAAGGCGGCCAGCGGAGCGGCAAAGAGGCCCCCCTTGGCCAGGCGCGCGGCGCGGCGGGCGTGACCTTTCAGACGGGCCTGCGCCTCCAGGATCAGGCGGGCTTCGGCCTCGTGCCCCATGCGGGCCAGGGTGGCGGCGCATTGGGTATAGGGCTGCGGCAGGAACCGCGCGCCGGGGCCGGTGCAGCGCGCAAGCCAGGCCAGCCGGGTGGCGGCATCGACAGGCGCGTCGCGGGTGATCCGGTCATAGCTGAAGCCGTCAAGGTAGGTCCGCCCCGCAGGCCAGCTGTCGGGATCGTCCACCAGATCGCCGACGCGGGCCGAGGGCATGTGAACCGTCCCGGCGGCAACCTGCACGTCCTGCCAGAAGAATTCGGCCCCCACGGTCATCCGCGCGGCCGAAAGGGCATGGCCGTCGGGGTTCGTCAGCCGGGCCCCGGCAAGGTCAAGCTGGCCGCCGATTTCAGCCCCCGAGAGGTGCAGCTCGCCCTCGACCCGGAAGGGCAAGGGACCGTTCGCCCGCAGGATCGCGTCGCCGGCGATGCGGGCGCGTTGCAGGTTCAGCGCCATCCGGCCAGGGGCCAGGAAGGACGCCCCGTCGCAGGCCAGCTGGCCACCGATGTCAGCCCCGGCAAGGCTGACTTCGCCTTTGGCCACAAAGGGTTGACCCTCTGCCGCGCGCAAGTGGACCGACGCCCCGACCCGCGCGCCCTGCAAGGTGATCGGACCTGTCGTCGCGCCATGCAGCGCCAGTTGCCCGCCGATGCTGGCACTGGCCAGCGACAGCCGCCCGGTCATCGAGACGCCGATCAGGAACACCGCTCCGTCGACGGTGACGCCTTCGGCCTGCAGGGCGGGCAGATGGCTGCCGGACAGCACAAGCTGCGACAGATGCGCCCGTCGCAGGCTGACCGGATCGGTGAAATGGCAGGCGCGCAGGTCGGTCTCGCCCCGGGCGGTGCAGAAGTTCAGCACCAGCGGGCCGACGATCACCGCCCCCAGAAGCCGGACTCCGGCGGGGGTGACCGGGGCCTGATCGCCTCCGCCGGTGATCAGATGCGCCAGCAGGGCCGCTCGAATGCGCGGGGCCGAGGGATCGGCGGGGTTCGGCGGGGTGTCGGCAAGGCGGCACAGGCTGCCCTCGGCCGTGGCGCGCAAGAGGGCCAGTTCGGCCAGGGTCGGGGCCTCGGCGCCCGTGGCGGAAAAGAAGTCCTGGATCGAAAAGGCAGCGGTCATCTGGGGTATGATCAAGCCTGGCAAGGAAAAATGGGGCGGCAGCGCAAGCGACCCTAGTGATCGGCCAAGGCTCTGTCGATAGGGCAGGGCGAACCCGAGGCGCATCCGGTGGGGCGGGTGTCGGACGAGAACACAGCGTTTCGGGCAACAGGCTTGTGCGGGCGGGTCGGCTTGGGTCATCCTGTCCCGGGATCGGGGAGGTTGCGGGTGGCAGAGACTAGAATTGACCTGGCCGGGTTGGCCGATGTGGTGCAGGCGCGGGCTGCGTCCGGCGACCGGGTGATCGTGGCGCTGGCCGGGGCGCCGGGGTCGGGAAAATCGACGCTGGCCGACAAGCTGGCGGGCAAGCTGAACGGGCGACAGGCGGGCCTTGCGGCAGTGCTGCCGATGGACGGCTATCATTACGACGACCTGCATCTGGTTCCGGCGGGGCTGCGGCCGCGCAAGGGCGCCCCGCATACCTTTGATGTCGGGGGACTTTTCCATACGCTTGGCCGGATGCGCGCAAGGGACGAGGCCGAGGTCGCCGTCCCGGTCTTCGACCGCAAGATCGAGATCGCCCGCGCCGGGGCAAGGCTGATCGGTGCCGAGGTGCCGGTGATCGTGGTCGAAGGGAACTATCTGCTGCTGAAGCAGCCCCCCTGGGACCGCCTTTTGCCGCAGTTCGATGTGACCGTGATGGTCGATGTGCCCGAGCATGTCCTGCGGTCCCGGCTGCGCGGGCGGTGGGACCGGCTGGGGCTGACCGAGTCGCAGATCTCTGAAAAGCTTGAGGAAAATGACCTGCCGAACGGGCGGGTCGTGCGGGCTGAATCGGTCGCGGCAGACTATCTGATCGCGAACGGCTGACGGGAAGGGTGGGCATGGACCTGATCGACACGCACCAGCACCTGATCCTGCGCGACCGGGTCGGCTATGGCTGGACGGCGGATATTCCGGCGCTGGCGACCGGCGATTTCACCGAGGCCGACTATGCCGGGCTGACCGCGGGCAAGGGCGTCGTCGGCCAGGTCTTCATGGAAACCGGGGTCGACGACGCCGACTATCAGGCCGAGGCGCGGCTGATCGCGGAAAGGGTCGGGACGGGCGGATTTCTGGGCCAGATCGCCAGCATCCGCCCCGAGACCGACGCCGGTTTCGACGCCTGGCTGGAGGAGGCGCAGGGCCTGGGCACGGTCGGATTCCGCCGCATCCTGCATGTCGTGCCGGATGACGTGTCGACCACGGACCGCTTTCGCGCGAACCTGCGCAAGATCGGTCGGGCGGGTTATCCCTTTGATCTGAATTTCCTTTCCCGGCAGTTGATTCCGGTCGGCCTGCCACTTGTGCAGGCCTGCCCGGACCAGGTCTTTGTGCTGGACCATTGCGGCGTGCCCGATGTCGCGGCGGGGGATTGGGAGGTCTGGACCGCTGGCATCACCGCCTTTGCGGGGGCTTCGAACGTGGTGGTAAAACTGTCCGGGATCACCGCCTATGCCGCGCCGGGGACGGCGACGGTCGACCTGATCCGGCCCTATGTCGACCGGCTGCTGGCGCTGTTCGGCCCGGACCGGATGGTCTGGGGCAGCGACTGGCCGGTGGTCAACCTGGGGGTCGGCCTGCCGGGCTGGATCGACATGACCAGGGTGCTGCTGGCGGACCTGTCGGACGCCGAACGGCAGGCGATCGGGCAGGGCACGGCGCGGCGGGTCTATCGGCTGGGGCGCGGGTAAGGGACGGTGAAGCGCGGTGTCGTCCCGTTGGCCGGGCGGGCAAGGACTGTCTATCAACCTTAGTGGGTTAGCGGATTTATCTGCGTCTTTATCCCGTCTTTCTGCTGTCTTCCTTGCGTCTCTACGCGCGGCGCGGGAAGCGGGCGTTAACCGATTTCGCGAATCGGCCCTGCGGTCAGACCAGCAGCGCGTCGAGCAGATCGTAGGACCCGGCCATGCCTTCGCCCATCCCCGAGGCAAAGACCTGATCGCGGGCCGGGGGGGCGGAATAGGTGATGGTCACCGTCACGACCGTGCGCCCGCCGCTTTCGTGAAACGTCGTGACGACATCGGTCGGACCGCCGGTCCAGTCGGGATCGAAGACCTCGGTATGGGCGATGCGGTCGGGGTCAAGCCGGGTGATCGTGCCGGTCAGCGTGATGCGGGTGCCGTCCCGCATCCGCCAGACGTAGCGGAAGCCGCCTTGGGGGCGGGCGTCCATCCGGCAGTCTTCCAGCGGCATGTCGGGGCTGCCCATCCAGCGTTTCAAGAGGGCGGCATCGGTGTGGGCGCGGTGGACGGCGGCCAGCGGCGCGGCGAAGCTGCGGGTGACGGTGATCTGCCGGTCGCCGGTGGCCAGGAGATGAAAGTCGCTGCGTCCGGGGATCAGCGTCGGGAGCAGCCGGTCAAGCGCGGCATAATGCGCGGTCAGGCCGGCCATCATCGTTGGCCCCGCAGCATCGCGGGCGGCGGGAGATGTGTAGCGGATCGTCATCCGCAGCCGGGTGGTCTGCGGCGCGAGTTCGGTCAGGGTCTGGGTGACGGTGGTCTCTCCCATGGTCCAGTCCTGGTCGAACAGTTCGGTGTTGACCAGCCTGCGGGGGGCATCGACCGCCAGGAAGCGGCCCGTGACGCCGGTCGGCTGGCCGTCATGGCGCCAGACCCAGCGAAAGGCGCCGCCCGGCCGCAGGTCGCTGTCGCACTGGATCATCGGGTTGGTGTCGCCGCCCAGCCACAGCGGAAGCACGGCGGGATCGGTGATCGCGCGCCACAAAAGCGCGGGCGAGGCGTTGAAGTCGCGGCTGTAGACAAGGTCGCTGTCGGTCGCGGCGGGCAGGGTGTCGGGCATCGTCAGACCTCGGTCAGGATGTCTTCAAGGCGGGCGTAGCTGTCCTCCATCCCCTCGGTCATGCCCGAGGCAAGGACGGCGGCGCGGTCTTCGGGCGTGGCAAGCGTCATGGTGACGGTCAGAAGCGTGCCGGTGCCGTCCGGGGCAAAGCGGGTGTCGACATGGTTGTCGGGGGTAGGGATGCCAGCCGAGGGACCGGGCAGGAACATCCGTTCGACATGAACGATGCGCCGGGGCGTGATCTCGATATATTCCCCGGTCGCGTGGAAGCGGGTGTCCTTGCCGTCCCACCAGTCGAACCGGAAGCTGCCGCCGGGGCGGCTGTCGGACTGGCAGAGGGGCATGGTCCAGCCGTCGGGGCCGACCATCCAGCGCCGGATCAGGTCGGGTTCGAGATGGGCGCGCAGCAGCAGCGCCGGCGGTGCGGCGAAGCGGCGGGTGAGGGTGATCTGCCGGTCGCCGGTCAAGGCGATGGCGGTTGGGGCGATGGGGGTCATGGGGTCTGGTCCTTTTGCAGGTCGGCCAGCACGTCATCCAGCCGGGCATAACGCGCCTCCCACAGGGCGCGGTACTGGCCCAGCCAGGACCAGAGCTGTTCGACGGCGTCGGGGTTCAGGCGGCGCGGGCGGGCGGTGCCCTGGATGCGGGTTTCGATCAGGCCCGCATCCTCCAGCACCCTCAGATGGCGGCTGACCGCGGGCTGGCTGATCGGGAACGGGCGGGCAAGATCCTGGACGGTCGCCTCGCCTTCGGCGAGCCGGGCCAGGATGGCGCGGCGGGTCGGGTCGGCAAGGGCGGCGAAGGCGTGGTCAAGCTGGGTCATCGGAGGGCCGGATTCATCTTGGGTCAGTTATGTAACGAATCGTTTATATAACGGAACGACGTGTCCGTCAATCGAGATCGGGTAAGGTGGGTGATATCACCCACCCTACGCGGTCCCGCGGCGAGGGGGTGGTTGCGCGGCGAGGGGGCGGTGTCGCCCGGGCCCGGCGGTTCGGCTGCATTCGGACTGGCCAGCGCGCCGATTTGCCGCTACTCTGCCCCGCAGACCCGGGGGTACATCCGGGCGTCGAGGCAGAGCAGTGGTTCAGGCGGTTTTCCCATGACTGAGATGGTCTATGGCTCCAATCCCGTTCGGGTATCGGAACCGGTCATTCCCCGCTGGTGGCGGACGATCGACAAGTGGACGCTGACCAGCGTCTTTGTGCTGTTCGGCATCGGGCTTTTGCTGGGGCTGGCGGCATCCGTGCCCCTGGCGACGCGCAACGGGCTGGAGCCGTTCTACTATGTCCAGCGCCAGGCGTTTTTCGGCGGGATCGCGCTGGTGGTGATGATCGGGATTTCCATGATGTCGCCCGCGATGGTGCGGCGGCTGGGGGTGCTGGGCTTTGCGGTGTCGATGCTGGCGCTGATGCTGCTGCCGGTCCTGGGCACCGATTTCGGCAAGGGCGCGGTGCGGTGGTTCAGCTTCGGCTTCGCCAGCGTGCAGCCGTCCGAGTTCCTGAAGCCCGGGTTCGTGATCGTGGTGGCCTGGCTGATCGCGGCGTCGCAGGACCTGAACGGGCCGCCAGGCAAGTCGATCAGCTTTGCGCTGATGCTGGTGGTGGTCGGGTTCCTGGCGATGCAACCGGATTTCGGCCAGTCGGCGCTGGTGGTGTTCGCCTGGGGGGTGATCTATTTCATCGGCGGCGCGCCGATGACGCTGATCGTCGTCGTGGGGGCCATCGTCGCCGGGGCAGGGCTGGTGTTCTACGAATCCTCCGAGCATTTCGCACGCCGGATCGACGGGTTCCTGTCGCCGGACGTGGACCCGAGGACTCAACTGGGCTACGCGGCCAACGCGATCCAGGAGGGCGGGTTCTTTGGCGTGGGCGTCGGCGAGGGCCAGGTGAAATGGTCGCTGCCGGACGCGCATACCGATTTCATCATCGCGGTTGCGGCCGAGGAATACGGGCTGATCCTAGTGCTGGCCATTCTGGGGCTGTACGGGGTCATCGTCGTGCGGTCCCTGGGACGGCTGGTGCAGGAGCGTGACCCCTTCGCGCGGCTGGCGGGGGCCGGGATGGCCTGCATCTTCGGGGTGCAGGCGATGATCAACATGGGT
>JAKQLM010000549.1 GCA_029567145.1 Pseudomonadota bacterium | reverse complement strand
AAACCGGGGTGATCCACGGTGGTGCAGTCTCCGCGCTGATGGACACGGCCTGCGGTGCCTCGGTGATGAGCCACCCGCAAGCAGGATTTTCGACAGCGACGCTGGACCTGCGGATCGACTACATGCGTCCCGCGACGCCCGGCCAGACGATCCGCACGCGGGCGGAGTGCCACCATGTCACACGGTCGGTGGCCTTCGTGCGGGCGGTGGCGACGGATGACGACGAAAGCCGCCCGGTGGCGATGGCGACGGGTGCTTTCACGGTGGAGCGCAAGGGATGAAGCCGCCAGAGCCCATGCATGTGATCAAGCAGCGTCGCGAGGGTCTGTTGCGCAGTCTGGTCGACGGAGTGCCCTATATCGGGTTCCTGGGCGTCCAGTTCGACCGGCGCGGCGATGAGCTGACCGCCGTGCTGCCGTTCAAGGAGAACCTGATCGGCAACCCGCGCTTGCCTGCCTTGCATGGCGGGGCAACCGCGGCCTTCCTGGAGATCGCCGCAATGATCGAGCTGGCGTGGTCAACGCTCTGGGAGGGGGTGGAGACCGACGGGGCCTTGCCCGAGGGTCCGCTTCGGTTGCCGAAGACCATCGACTTCACGATAGACTACCTGCGGGCGGGCTTGCCGCGCGACGCCTATGCAAGGGCCAGGGTGAACCGGTCGGGTCGGCGCTATGCGAGCGTCCATGTCGAGGCCTGGCAGGACAACCGCGCACGCCTGTTCGCGCAGGCGACCGGACATTTCCTGATGCCGCCGCCAGGTCCGCAAGGATGAGCGCCCCGGATCGGGCTGCCTTGCTCGACCCCGGAGCTGCCGAGATCACGCACCGCCGGATGTGGCGGATCGCCGGGCCGATCGTGCTGTCGAATGCCACCGTGCCCCTTCTGGGGGCGGTCGATACCGGCGTGGTCGGGCAGATGGGACTTGCGGCCCCGATCGGGGCGGTCGGGCTTGGCGCGGTGATCCTGGCGACGCTCTACTGGGTGTTCGGCTTCCTGCGGATGGGGACCAGCGGGCTTGCCGCGCAGGAAGCCGAACACCCAGTAGA
>JAKQLM010000547.1 GCA_029567145.1 Pseudomonadota bacterium | reverse complement strand
GCCCTCTACCTGGCCGGAGAACGCGCCGACCCCGACACGATCCACTGGGCGCAGAACCACCTGAAGGTCCCGGTGATCGACCACTGGTGGCAGACCGAAACCGGCTATGCCATCGCCGCCAACCCGCTGGGGATCGAACATCTGCCCGTCAAGATCGGCTCGCCGTCTGTCCCGATGCCCGGCTATGACGTGCAGGTGCTGGACGAAGGTGGCCACCCGGTCAGCCCCGGCACGCTGGGCGCGATTGCGGTCAAGCTGCCCCTGCCCCCCGGCACCCTGCCGACCCTGTGGAACGCCGAGGACCGGTTCCGCAAATCCTACCTGAACCACTTCCCCGGCTATTATGAAACCGGGGACGCCGGTTACATCGACGGCGACGGCTATCTTTACATCATGGCCCGCACCGATGACGTGATCAACGTCGCGGGCCACCGTCTGTCCACCGGCGCGATGGAAGAGGTTCTGGCAAGCCACAAGGACGTCGCCGAATGCGCCGTGATCGGCGTGGCCGACGACCTGAAAGGCCAGTCGCCGCTGGGGTTCCTGTGCCTGAACAAAGGCAGCAATCGCCCGCATGAGGATGTCGTCAAGGAATGCGTGAAACTGATGCGCGACCAGATCGGCCCCGTCGCCGATTTCAAGCGCGCCGTCGTGGTGGACCGCCTGCCGAAAACCCGGTCCGGCAAGATCCTGCGCGGCACGATGGTCAAGATCGCCGACAGCCAGCCCTGGAAGATGCCCGCGACGATCGACGATCCCGCCATCCTGGACGAGATCACGACCGCCCTGCAAAGCCTGGGGCTTGCCCGGGGCTAGGCACTGGACGTCCTGCGCATTTTGCGGCAATCTGTTGCATTATGCAAAGGACTCGCCTTTCAACGGCATGGGCCGGGCATCATGCCGGGTAGTGCCATGCTGATCCCGCTGCCCGACCAGTTTGACGCGGCGCGCTTTCTGCGGCTGATCGACATTGCCGGGCCGTCGCTGGCCCCCACGCTTCTTGACCAGCTGGTCGAGGATCTGGACACCAGTCACCGGCTTTTTGGCGCCGCGCTGGACCGAGGCGACTGGGACGGGCTGCGGCAGGCCAGCCATGACCTGATCTCGCTTTCGGGCAGCGCCGGCGCGGACACGCTGCACGATCTGGCCCGGTCGGTGAACGCCAGCGCGCGCGATCAAAGCCTGGCACCGATCACCGCCCAGCGCGCCCGGATCGACGCGGAACTGGCGGCGCTGATCGGCGTCATCCGCAGCGCGCGGGCAGGCCAGCGGCGATGGTGAAACAGGCGACCACCCCGCGCCCGCCGATCCTGCTGGTCGAAGACACGCTGTCGCTGCAGATGGTCTATCGCTCGATCCTGACCGGGGCCGGGCACCGCGTGTCGGTCGCAGGCTCTGCCGCCGATGCGTTGGCGCAGTTCCGTGCCCTGCGGCCGCAACTGGTGATCCTGGACCTGGTGCTGCCCGACCGCGACGGGCTGGCGCTGATGCAGGAATTGCAGGCGATTCACGCCGAAACCACCGTCATCGCGATCACCGCGAACGGGTCCGTCAACCGCGCGGTCGAAGCGATGCGCGCCGGGGCGCATGACTTCCTGGTCAAGCCGGTGGACGAAACGCGGCTGCTGGACGCCGTCCGCAACGCCCGCGCCGAACGCCGCCCCCGTGCGGGCGCACCCGCCCTTGCCGCCCCCGACCCCGACCTTGACCACGAGCCGCTGACTGACACCGCGGGCTTCATCGGCTCTTCCGAACCGATGCGCCGGATTCACGGCACCATCGCTTCGGTCGCGCGGTCGATGGCCACCGTCTTCATCACCGGCGAAAGCGGCACCGGCAAGGAACTGTGCGCGCTGGCCGTCCACGGCTTTTCCGCCCGCGCCTCGGGCCCGTTCATCGCGCTGAACTGCGGCGCGATCCCGCAGGACCTGCTGGAATCCGAGGTCTTCGGCCACATGAAGGGCAGCTTCACCGGCGCAATTTCCGACAAGCCCGGCGCGGCGGCGGCAGCGGATGGCGGCACGCTGTTCCTGGACGAGATCTGCGAAATGGCCCCGGCGCTGCAGACCAAGCTTCTGCGCTTTCTGCAGACCTCGACCATCCAGCCCGTCGGCTCCACCCGGCCCAAGAAGGTGAACGTCCGCATCGTCTGCGCCACCAACCGCGATCCGCTGGACGCCGTCCGCCGCGGCTTCTTCCGCGAAGACCTGTATTACCGGCTTTTCGTCGTGCCGATCCACATGCCCCCCCTGCGCGACCGGGGCGCGGATGTAATCGAAATCGCCGAAGCCGCCCTGCACCGCTTTGCCCAGGAAGAGGGCCGCAGCTTCCACGGTCTTGCCCCGGACGTGCGCGATCTTCTGCTGCGCCACCCCTGGCCCGGCAACGTCCGCCAGCTTTTGAACGTGATCCGCAACGTGGTCGTGCTGAATACGGGCGGTTGGGTCAGTCTGGACATGCTGCCCGCCGGCCTTGCCTCTGACAGTGTCGCGCCCGACGCTCACGCCGCCTTGCCCGCACATCCCGGGGACCCCGCAACCCTCCTCCCGACCCCCGCCGACCCCCTGGTCGGCCTGACCCTGGCCGAGGCCGAGCGCAAGCTGATCGAGGCGACGCTGGCCCGCCACGGCGGCTCTGTCCCCAAGGCCGCCCGCGTGCTGGACGTCTCGCCGTCCACGCTTTACCGCAAGATCGACGGCTGGAAGGCGCGCGCCGGTTAGGTGAACTGCTCGCCGATCAGCCGTTCTTCCAGCCCGTGCCCCAGATCGAACAGCAGCCGGTGCGTCACCTCGGGCACCGACCGCACTTCGACGCTGACCACATCGCGGACCGATGACCGGCTGTCGGCATCCGCCATCACCGGGCGCTTTTCGCCCTCGATCACCTCGAACCGCACCACCGCATCGGACGGCACCAGCGCGCCCCGCCAGCGCCTGGGCCGGAACGCCGCCATCGCGGTCAGCGCCAGCACGTCCGACCCGATCGGCAGGATCGGCCCATGCGCCGAATAGTTGTAGGCGGTGGACCCCGCAGGCGTCGCCACCAGCGCCCCGTCGCAGACCAGCTCCTCCAACCGGATGCGGCCATCGACCAGCACCCGCAGCTTGGCCGCCTGCGGCCCCTGGCGCAACAGCGACACCTCGTTGATCGCCAGCGCCTCGGTCACGCGGCCCCTGGCATTCTCGGCCCGCATCGCAAGCGGGTGGATCGTCGTCTCCTCCG
>JAKQLM010000536.1 GCA_029567145.1 Pseudomonadota bacterium | reverse complement strand
GATGGTGATGCCCTTCTGTTCGTGCAGTTTGCCGACCAGCGACTTGGTGTCCTTTGGCGGGGCCACCTTGTCGGCGGTGCCATTGATGATCAGACCCGAGGAGGGGCAGGGGGCGAGGAAGCTGAAATCATAGAGGTTCGCAGGCGGTGCGACCGAAACAAAGCCGGTGATTTCCGGTCGCCGCATCAGAAGCTGCATCCCGATCCAGGCGCCGAAGGAAAAGCCCGCGACCCAGCACTGTTTCGAGTTCTGGTTCATCGCCTGCAGATAATCCAGCGCGGACGCCGCATCGGACAATTCCCCGATGCCCTGGTCGTATTCGCCCTGGCTGCGCCCGACGCCACGGAAATTGAACCGCAGGACGGTGAAGCCCAGATTGTAGAAGGCGTAATGCAGGTTGTAGACGACCTTGTTGTTCATCGTCCCGCCATAGGCGGGATGCGGATGCAACACGATCGCGATCGGTGCATCGCGGTCCTTCTGCGGATGGTAACGGCCTTCGAGACGGCCATCGGGGCCGGCAAAGATAACCTCGGGCATGGGCCTCATCTCAAACGGGAGCGAGCGGTTTCTTGACGCTTTCGCTCGGATAAACTAGAACCATTCTAAAGACGATACCGCCGCCTTTTCGAGGGGTCCGGTTTCAGGTAATCCCCACAGCGGGCAACGTCAATCGGCTTGGCGTTGCCGTCGCTGTCCGGGTCAGGAGGGACGGATGAAACTTTCGACCAAAGGACGCTACGCCATGGTCGCCCTGGCCGATCTGGCCATGGTCGAGGCGCGGTCCGGCGGCGATGATCTGGTGTCGCTGGCGGCGATTTCCAAACGGCAGGACATCAGCCTGCCGTATCTGGAGCAGTTGTTCGTCAAACTGCGCCGTGCGGGCCTCGTCGAGGCGGTGCGCGGACCGGGGGGCGGCTACAAGCTGGCGCGCAGCGCAACCGAAATCCGGATCAGCGAAGTGATGGAGGCCGTCGAGGAAACCGTTGACGCGATGCATACCGGGGCGGGAGCTTCGGGCGGGATTTCGGGGTCGCGGGCGCAGTCCTTGACCAACCGGCTGTGGGAAAGCCTGTCGGCCAACGTCTATGTCTTTCTGCATCAGGTCCGGCTGTCGGACGTGGTGAAGAACGATCTGACGCCCTGTCCGGCGGTGCCGCATCTGTTCCGCGTGGTGGACGAGGAATGACGCGGCTTTACCTGGACTGGAACGCCACGACTCCGCTGCGGCCCGAGGCGAAGGCGGCGATGCTGGCGGCGATGGAGGTGGTGGGCAACCCGTCATCCGTCCATGCCGAGGGGCGCGCGGCAAAGGCGCTGATCGAAAAGGCCCGGGCGCAGGTGGCGGCGGCCTTGGGGGCGGACGGGGCGGACATCGTCTTTACCAGCGGCGCGACCGAGGCAGCGGCCCTGGCGTGCGCGGGGCGGGGCCTGGTTTGTGCTGCGGTAGAACATGAGGCCGTCGCGGCCTGGTGTGCGGGGGATCTGCCGGTGGATGCGGCGGGCCGTGTGGCGGTGGCCGAACCGGCGCGAACGGCGCTGCAACTGGCCAATTCAGAGACCGGGGTGTTGCAGGACCTGCCGGCGGGGCTGGCGGTCAGCGACCTGACGCAAGCCTTTGGCAAGGTGCCCGTTGCGTTCAACTGGCTGGGCTGCGCGATGGGGCTGGTGTCGGCACACAAGCTGGGCGGACCCAAGGGCATTGGCGCGCTGGTGCTGCGGCGTGGGGTGGACGTCG
>JAKQLM010000531.1 GCA_029567145.1 Pseudomonadota bacterium | reverse complement strand
CGACACCGCACCATGCGGCAGGGTCACGGATCGAACCGGCAGTATCCGTGCCAAGCGCCCCCGGACACAGTCCCGCCGCAACCGCGACTGCCGAGCCTGAGGACGACCCGCAGGGATCGCGCGACAGGTCCCAAGGATTGCGCACAGCGGGAAACGCGCCGTCCTCATTCAGCCCAACCGCATATTCATGGGTGGCAAGCTTGCCCAGAATGATCGCACCGGCCGCCTTCAGCCGGAGGACGACCGCGGCATCAGAACCGGCCATGTGGTCACGCCGATGTGCCGCCTGCGCGGTGGTGGGCATGCCCGCCACGTCGATCAGATCCTTGATGCCAATCGGAATGCCGTGCAACGGCCCGCGCCAGCAGCCCTGGGCAATCTCGTCCGCAGCAGCCTGCGCCTCTGCCATCGCGGCCTCGCTGCGAAGGCTGTTTACGGCGTGAAGACCGGGGTCCAGCTTGGCGATCCGGTCAAGACAGGCTTGCAGCAGCTCGGGCGGCGACACCTCTTTCGCCCGGATCAGCCTCGACAGTTCGGCAATCGTAAGTCCACAGGGGTCTGTCATTCTGCGCCCACGAAAAGGCACGCAGCCTTGTGCCCCGGAGCTACTTCGACTGGCGGAGGCAGCTTGGTCGCACAGGCCTCGCGCACCACCGGGCAGCGGGTTCGGAAGCGACAGCCCGACGGTGGGTTCGTCGGGCTGGGAATCTCGCCCGTAAGCGGCACTCGGGGCCGGGCGCGTTCGACTACTGGGTCGGGGCTGGGTGCCGAAGCAAGCAACGCGCGCGAATAAGGGTGGCGTGGATCGCCGTAAAGCTGGGCCGAGGCGCCCTCTTCCACGATCTTGCCCAGGTACATCACATAGTTCCGGCTGGCCGCTTGCCGGACCAGGGCAAGATCGTGGGCAACAAGAAGGCAGGCCACCCCCAGATCACGGCTGAGGTCAAAGAAAAGGTTCATCACCTGCGCCCGGACCGAAAGGTCCAGCGCGCTGACCGGCTCATCCGCGATCAGGACTCGCGGGTTCATCGCAAGGGCCCGGGCGATCGCGACGCGTTGCCGCTGACCGCCCGAAAGCTCGCGCCCATAGCGGGAGGTAA
>JAKQLM010000509.1 GCA_029567145.1 Pseudomonadota bacterium | reverse complement strand
CATCGCGCCGACCGGGGGGGCGATGGACATGTCATTGTCGTTCAGGATGACGAACAGCCGTTCCTTCAGGTGGCCGGCGTGGTTCATCGCCTCATAGGCCATGCCCGCCGTGATCGCCCCGTCGCCGATCACCGCCACCGTGTCGCCGACCGGCATCCCCAGCTTGCGCCCCATCGCGAACCCCAGCGCCGCGCTGATCGACGTTGACGAATGCGCCGCGCCGAACGGGTCAAAGTCGCTTTCCGACCGTTTGGTGAACCCCGAAAGCCCGCCCTTCTGCCGCAACGTCCCCATCCGGTCGCGCCGCCCGGTGATAATCTTGTGCGGATAGCACTGGTGGCCCACGTCCCAGATCAGCTTGTCGAAGGGCGTGTTGAAGACGGCGTGGATCGCCACCGTCAGCTCGACCACCCCCAGCGATGACCCCAGATGCCCGCCCGTCCGGCTGACCGTCTCGATCGTCTCGGACCGCAGTTCATGCGCCAGCAGGCCAAGCTCGGCATCCGTCAGCTGCTTCAGATCGGCAGGCCCGGCCACGCGGTCCAGGGTCGGGGTGCGGCTGTCTTGGTCCATCATGGCCTCCCAGTGAAAAAAGTGCCGTATGGAACGGGTCCACACGGCACCAGGTCCCTGTCGCCAACAGGAAGGGAACCGGGCTGTGGTGCGCCCCGGAGCCGGGCTGGCAAGTGCCCGGATGGTTGGCAGGGGGCAGGTGCGCCCGCCCCCCGAAGTCATGCTCAGGGCTCGCCGCGATCCACGGTGTCCCAGGTGTTCGGGTCGGGCGCGGTCTTGCTGTCGGCAGGCAGGAACTGCCCGGCGACGTAGATCACCGCCAGCACCGCCAGCACCGCGACCAGCGCGACCCCGGCCAGGAACGCCCCCCAGACCATCTGCCCAAGGGCCCAGACCCGCAGGTGGATGGTGTGGTCCGGCTCGTGAAAGTAGGGTTTGTCAGACATCACGTTTCCTCACTCCAACGGCGCGTAGCCGTGTTCCTGTGCCCAGACGTACCAGTTGTCGACGACCGTGCCGGTCAGCAGGATCCCGATGCCGCCGGTCAGCGTGACCAGCACCGCGAACCACCAGGCCCAGCGATGGATGCCTTCCATCGTGGCATTGAAACCCATCGTCCAGCGCCAGAACAGGGCGGCGCGTTCGGATGCGGTTCCCCGGTCCACGATCTGCTCCAGCTCCCGGTCGCCGCCAAAGCGGCTGACCGCCAGGATCGTCGCCCCGTGCATCGCAAACAGCAGCGCCGAGCCATACAGGAACGCAATCGAAAGCGCGTGGAACGGGTTGTAGAACAGGTTGCCGTAGGTCAGGCTGAAGTTGTTGGTCCAGTCCAGGTGGCTGAAGATGCCGTAAGGCACGGCTTCCGACCACGACCCCATCAGGATCGGACGGATCAGCCCCAGCACCAGAAACAGCCAGATGGCACTGGCAAAGGCCCAGCACACATGCTTGCCCATCCCCAGCGCCTGCGCCCGCAGATAGGTGCGGACCCACCAGGCCAGCACGCTGATCAACAGGAAGAACGACGCGATCAGCCAGTAGCCGCCCTCTGCCATCGGCGGAAAGCGCAGCCCGTAGTCCGGGGACGGCGGGTCCAGCGAGAACCAGAACAGGTCGCGCAGGAACACCGCCGGATTGTAGCCCGCCTGATCCCAGTACCAGGCCCCCACCATGAAGAACCACACGCAGCCCGCAAAGAGCGAGATGGTGCCCATGGTCCCCAGATAGACCGGGCCAACCTGGGCGTTGCCGATCCAGCCCATCAGGTTGGAAAAGCGCGCGCCCCGGGTCCGGTTGGCCAGGTCCACGCCCTCGACCATCCCGAGTTCGGGGGCGCCGCGGACCTGCACCTGGGTAAAGATGTTCTGATACTCAGCCATTTACGCCTCCCGGAATGCCTGCCCACCAGGGCAATTGCAGCCACCAGTCCCACCAGACGACCCACTGGTCGAACCATACCGTGCCCGAGATCACGATGCAGACAGCCGACCAGAAGACGGCGTTCAGCGCGAGAAGAAGGCCCAGCCGGTGGATGCCCAGCGTGCCCACCGAGTAGCCGATGAGGTCGCGGAAGAACGTGTCCTCATGGTCCGGCGTCTTGACGGTCTGGCCCTGGCCGGGGTTGGTCGACGACAGGATCAGGCCTCCGTGCATCGACAGCGCCAGCGCGGTCGTGAAGAAGAACGTGATCGCCAGCATTTGCGCCGGGTTGTAGTGGAAGTGCAGGTACTGGTAGCCGACGTTGGACACCCAGTCCAGGTGGCTGAAGATGCCGTAGGGGAAGCCATGTCCCCAGGCGCCCAGCAGCACGGGGCGGATCACCACCAGCGTCACGTACGCGAAGATCGCCATGCCGAAGGCGAAGGGCACGTGCAGGCCCATGCCGAGCTTGCGCGCGATCTCGATCTCGCGAAGCATCCAGCTGCCGAACGCGCCGATCGCGCAGACGGTGACGACCTGCCAGATGCCGCCTTCCTTGAGCGGCGCCAGCGCCAGCCCGTACTTGAGGTCGGGCGGCGCAATGCTGATCTGCCACGGGTTCCAGGTCGGGCCGAGCGCGGCCCCGTACAGGATCATCGCCGTGCCGATGAAGCTGAAGAAGACTGTCGTCACGCCGAAGAAACCGACGTAGAACGGGCCGACCCAGAAGTCGAACAGGTCACCACCGACGAGCGTGCCGCCGCGTACCCTGTACTTGCGTTCGAAACTCAGCATCGCCATGGCCGGTTCCTCTATGAATTCGATGGAGAGGACGGAGCGCGGTCTTCGCCTTGCGGGCTCGTACCGTGCCCCGCCATCCGTTTGTGCCTTGACGGCCCAGGAATCACTTCTTGGGCATCGCGGCGTTCTGCTTCAGCGTCTGGTTTGCGCTTGGGCCATCCAGCCAGTTGAAGGTGGGCGTCGAGAGCAAGATGAGATGAATCATCACCGCCACACCAAACAGGAAGATAGCCTGCGCAACCATGGCGCGAAGCGGGTCGTACAACTTCCAGATACGCCACATATCGTGACCTCCTATTGAAGATGCGACATGAAGGTATAGACAGCCGCCTTCACGCCCCCGGTCACCGACTTGACTCCTTCGGCACCGGGCAACCAGGACCGCCATTGCATGCCCAGCGTCTGGCCCACCAGAGCGATGGCCAGGAACACCACGAAAGCCGTGGCGAAGATGAGAAGAAAGACGTTTCGCTCGTCAGCCTTCGTCACCGCCGCCGGCGGCATCACGTGTCGATCTGCAGGTAT
>JAKQLM010000147.1 GCA_029567145.1 Pseudomonadota bacterium | reverse complement strand
CGAGGCGACGTCATAGCGGGGTTCACGCGATCGCCATATCATTGCTGTCCCCCCCCGCATCCGAGGCCGCCCAGTTGAACGCGGGTGTGCACAGTACTTTCAACAGCAGTGTCGTCTCGCCGATCTGGACCTCGTCGCCGTCGCCGACGGTTTCGGTGGACAGCAAGGGCTTGCCGTTCAGCCGCACCAGGTTCGACTTGCCACCATGCCCGATGTGGAACCGGTGGCTGGACGGGTCATAGGCAATCGCCGCATGGTTCTGCCGCGAGATCGCCATGTCGCCAAAGTCCAGCGCAACGGTCTGATCCACCCCACGACCGATCTGCGAAATGCCTTGCGTCAGCGCAAAGGCCGCGCCCTTGCCGGGGCCGTCCTTGACCACCAGCCAGCCGGCCGGGAACATGACATGGCCCTGTCCGGGAACCGCAGGGGCCAGTGGCATCGCGGGTTTTTCCGCCTCGTCGAACAGGGGCACGACCGAGGTCGGCTGCAGTTCGAACCCCAGGATGCGGGTCTTGGTGCGGGTCGGGCGGCGGCGTTCCGGTTCAGCCGCAACCGGCGCCGGCGCGGGCTTTGCCTCGGACTCGTCCAGGTCCCAGATGTTGACGGATGATTCCTGCGCGCCCTCGGGCAAGGAAGCCTTGGTCTTGACCACCCGGCTGGGCCGCGCGGCGGGCATGTCCTGGGTCGGGCTGGCATAGACCGGCGGTGGCGGCGGCGGCGGAGCCACGGCGGCCAACTGTTCGCGCAGGCGCTTGACCTCCAGCTCGGCCAGGGCCGCCATCACTGGATCTGGCCCAGGCTCGACCACCGCTGCGGGTTTGGCAGGCTCTTCCGACCTGCCAAAAAGGGCGCGTAGGAACTTCAAGGTCTTCTCCCCTGATCGTGGTTCCCGGCTGCTGACGTCATGCGTCCCCCATCAGCCGGAACATTGCTTCAATCCTGTCGGACTTACGTTGAATGGTGAAGCTGTAAGTTGCAACGCCATTGCCAGCTTCGCGTTTCAGTATATCCCCCAGCGCGGTTTCCGTGCCGATGGGTTCACCGCCGGGCCCGTAGGACAGCAGCACATCGCCCGGCAAAAGGTCGGTATCCGCGCCGACCGGAACTTGCGTGACCACAGTCTGAACCCCGGTCGCCGTCGGGATGGCGACAAAGGTCAACCCGCCCGGCAGGTGCAGTTCGCTGATCACCGGCAGGCTTTCCATCTTGCGCACGATGTCGCCGCCGGGGGTCGCCTCGTAGCCAAGAATGACGTTCAGCATCTTGGCCGAGGACAGGTCGGCCTGCCCGACCAGAAGTGCAGCAATGTCCGACCCGGGCTGGACCGGCTGGCCGTTCACCTCGACGATGCGCTGACCGGCTTCCATCCAGACCGGAGAGTCGGGCAGCAGGGCCGCGACCCGGCCGGGTTCGGACGGATCGGCGACATAGGCCAGCCGGACAGTGCGGATCATCGCGACCGGTTCTTCGACCGATCCTTCGACCGGGGCGGTTGCAGCGACGGTTGCAGCGACGGTTGCAGCGGCTGGCGCAGCACTCTCGGGCGGGGGGGTGTCGGACACCACGGCGGCGGCGGGGGACGTCGCCCCCGCATCCCCGCGCCGCAGCCTGTCGAACAGATCGGACGGCAGCGACAACAGCGCAGAAAGCAGCAGCATCGCGGCTGCCGAACTGATCAGGATATCGCGCGACACCCGGGTTGCCGGGGCGACGGACGCCGTGGCAACGGCAGGACTCGGCGCCGTCACAACACCAGGTCCGGCGGGCGGGATCACCGCCGCAGCGGCGGGGGCGGCAACCGGCGCGACCGACAGCGGCTCGACCGCGGGAAAGACCAGGGGGGCGGACTTGGGCACGACCACCGCCGCCACGCCAGGGCGGGACGGGACAGAGGGCGCGGTCGCATCCACTGCCGCACGCCGCGACGGGGCGGGCGGTGCGGCGATATCGTCCAGGTCGCGGAGCAGCGCCTGCCAGTCGGCGACGCTTTGGATCCGGTCGCGCGGAAAGATCGCCATCGCCTTGTCGATCGACCGCAGGAACGACTCTGGATAGCCTGGGAAACGGCCCTGAAGCGGCTGGTGCGGATCAGGTTCGCGGTTGGCAATCGCCGACAGCCGCTCTTGCGAGGTGGCGGGCGTGTCCTGCGCGATCAGGTGGTAAAAGCTGGCCGCCAGCGCATAAAGGTCGCTGCACGGGGCCTGCTTGCTGCCCGCGATGTAGAATTCCTGCGGCGAGTAGCCGTCCTTGACCACCCGCAGCCCCGACAGCGCACGGCTTTTCCGCGTCTCGTCCTTGCGGGAGGCGCCAAAGTCGATCAGCACCGGATTGCCGGTGAACTTGTTCAAAAGGATGTTGTCGGGCGAGATGTCGCGGTGCAACAGGCCCTGGTCGTGGACATAGCCCACCGCCTCCAGCATCTTGCGCAGAAGCGTGACGATCTGGGCGGGCGGCAGGGGCGGAACCTTGCCTTCGACCGTTTCCAGAAGATCGGGGCCTTCGATGTAATCCATCGCCATATAGGCGGTTTCGTTATCCTCAAAGACCTGATGGACCTTGACGATATAGGGGTGGTCCAGCCGCGACAGGTTGAAGGCTTCCTGCAGGAACAGCTTGACGGTCGAGCGGAATTCCTCTTCGCGCTGGCGGGTGCGGGCGCCGACGGCATTGCCGGTCCGGCGGCAGAAGCTGGACGGGAAGCATTCCTTGACCACGACCCGGCGATCCAGGGAATCCCGCGCCAGATAGGTGATCCCGAAGCCGCCGCTGTTCAGGAAGGAATCAATCGTGAACTGGCCAAGAAGCAACCGCGCCCCTGGCTTCAGTTCGTCTGCAAAGTGTTCTTCGCCGGGCTCGGCCCTGGCTGCTGCTGTTGTCATCACTCACTACCCCAGGCCGCGAGGTCCGCACAAACTTGGCGCAAGCGGCAATCCTTAACGGATACGTGTTGAGTTGGGCCAAATCGTGATGCCATTTCGTTCGTTTTTCGCCACAATCTGCCAATTGTCCCCGGGCCTGCCCACGTCTGAACATCTGCACAGATGCGCGTTTCATAGGTTCCTGTCGGCAACCGGCACTTGAATTGGGGTTTGTCGCCAAGCGCCCCTACAATCGCCGGGTCTGGCCTTGCCCAGCTTTTGCCACAAGCGGTCGGCCGGATGCGGGGCCGGGTGCGGTCCGCCGTCCGGGCCAGCGCCCCGGACCGATTCTTGCGCCGGGTGATCTTGCCCTTTGGGGTCTTGCATGACACGACGGGCACATGGTCGAGATCTTTCTGAAAATCCTGCCGTTCTTTGCCGTGATCGGCCTGGGCTACCTTGCCGTCCGCACCCGGTTCTTCAGCCCAGAGGCGACGGTCTACCTGACGCGCTTCGTCTTCTATTTCGCGCTGTCGGCCATGCTGTTCGGTTTTGCCGCGAACCTGGATGTCGCCGCCATCTTCTCCTGGCCCTTCGTCTTCGCCTACCTGTCGGGCACCACTGTCGTCTGGCTTCTGGTCGCCGCGGTGGCGCTGTGGCGCGGCACCAGCCGCGAAGAGGCCGTGTTCGAGGCGCATACCGGCGTCATCGGCAACGTGGGCTTTCTGGGCATCCCGATGCTGATCCTGCTTCTGGGTCCGGGCGCGGTCGGTCCGGTGCTGCTGGTCCTGGCGGTCGATCTGCTGGTGTTTTCGTCGATCCTGACCATGGCGATCACCGGGCTGCGCGCCGGTCGGGTCAGCCCGCAGACCTTTGGCATCCTGGCGCTGGGGCTGGCGAAGAACCCGATGATCGGGTCGGTCATCCTTGGCATCCTGTGGGGTACGACCGGCTGGGCGCTGCCCGGTCCGGTCAACGAATTCATGACGCTTCTGGGGGCCGCCGCCACGCCCTGCGCGCTCTTTGCCATCGGCGCGTCGCTGGCGGGCCGGTCCGCCGAACGGCTGGAGGTGGCGGCCTGGCTGTCGGTCGCGAAGCTGGTCCTGCACCCCGCTGCCGTCGCCGGGACGTGCTGGCTGTTCGGCGTCAGTGGCTACAATGCGGGGGTGATGATCGCCGCCGCCGCCTTGCCGGTCGCGGGCAACGTCTTCATTCTGGCGCAGCACTACCGGGTCGCGCCACAACGGGTTTCCACGGCGATCCTTCTGTCAACCGCAGCTTCGGTGCTGACGGTGACGGCGGTGATCGCACTGATCAGCTAGGGGGTAGCGATGAAGACCATTTCCGAAAACCGGGCGTTTGGCGGAGTGCAGGGGGTCTATTCCCACCCGTCGCAGGCGTGCGGCTGTGACATGACCTTTGGCCTTTTCCTGCCCGCGCAGGCCGAGGATGGGCCGGTCCCGCTGCTATGGTTCCTGTCCGGCCTGACCTGCACGCATGAAAACGCGATGATAAAGGCGGGTGCCCAGCGTTGGGCGGCCGAGGCGGGCATCGCGCTGGTTTTCCCTGATACCTCGCCGCGCGGCGAAGGGGTGGCCAATGACGCGGACTTTGCCCTGGGACAGGGCGCGGGCTTTTACCTGAACGCCACGCAGAAGCCCTGGGCGCCGCATTTCCGCATGTGGGACTATGTGACCGACGAACTGCCGCGCCTTCTGTTCAACGCCTTCCCCCTGGCCGAAGAGGCGCAGGCGATCACCGGGCATTCCATGGGCGGCCATGGCGCTCTGACCATCGCGATCAGCTTTCCGGGCCGGTTCAAATCCGTGTCCGCCTTCGCTCCGATCTGCAACCCGACCGCAAGCGACTGGGGCCGTCCGCAATTTCTTGCCTATCTCGGCAAGGATGAATCGTCCTGGGCCGCGCATGATGCCACCTTGCTGATGCGGCGGCGCGGGTTTGACGGGCCGATCCTGGTGGATCAGGGCACGGCGGACCAGTTCCTCGACAAGCTTCGCCCCGAGGCGCTGGCCGAAGCCATGGCCGCCGCGCGGCAGGGTGGAAGTTTCCGGATGCAAAAGGGCTATGACCACAGCTATTTCTTCGTCTCGACCTTCATGGAGGACCATGTCCAGTTTCACACGCAGGCTTTGCTGGGTTAGCGCCGTCGTGCTGGGCCTGGGCCTTGCCGCGCCTGCCCCGGTGCAGGCCGACACCGCGCAGTCGGTGCTGTCGGCGATCAATGCCGCGCGGGCCAAGGCGGGCTGCGGGCCGTTGCGGCTGGACGCGCGCCTGACAGCGGCGGCGCGCAGCCACGCCCGGGCGATGGCCGAACAGAACTTCTTCGGCCATGCGGGCCAGGATGGCAGCCGCTTTTCCAACCGGATCAAGCGGCAGGGCTACAGCTTTCGCACCGCCGCCGAAAACATCGCGGCGGGGCAACGCTCGGTCGGGCAGGTGGTGCAAAGCTGGCTGAAAAGCACCGGCCACCGCCGCAACATCCTGAATTGCCGCCTGACCGAAACCGGGATCGCCATGGTCTACCAACCCGATGACAAGCCTCTGCGCGGCAGCCGCCACGCCTTGCGCTACTACTGGGTGCAGGTTTTCGCGGCCCCCACATGACCATATTCATCGACGCAGACGCCTGCCCGGTCAAGGCCGAGGCGGAACGGGTCGCCACCCGGCTGGGGGTGCGGATGGTGCTGGTGTCGAACGGCGGCATCCGTCCGTCGCAAAACCCGCT
>JAKQLM010000429.1 GCA_029567145.1 Pseudomonadota bacterium | reverse complement strand
GCAGGAGCTGGAGCCGCTGCAGATCCGCTTTCGGTCCAAGGACTTCATGCTGCCGATCCAGCTGGGCAAGCTGAACGGCGACGGGCCGCAAGACCTGATCGTGATGGCCTTGACCCGCAAGGGCCGGGTGGCGCTGACCAACTATACCACCGCGGAAATCCCGTCCGACGTGAACGTCCCGGTCTTTGTGGCGCAGGTTTTCCCGCAGTTCTACCGCGCGATGTTCGACCGGGCGGCGGGCAAGGACGGGGCGTTTCTGGAATATGCCTGGGACATGGCCTGGTGCGACCCCTGTGCCGACGATCCGCTGAGCCATGCCGAGTTTCAGCAGCTTGGCGTGGCCTGGGTGCGCAAGGCCGATGCGGCGACGCCCAACGTCTTTGTCACCCGGCTGCACATCCGCTATGGGCCGGACAGCTTTTACGAGGACCTGAAATTCGCGGTGACCGAGGACCGCGAGAACTTTCAGGGCCGTTACATCATGAACCACCCGTTCGACGGCGAGATCACTTGCGACGAGGGGCAGACCTATGTCGCCGACACCCGCAAGCGGATCAAGGACGAGGCCGCCCTGTTGCGCAAGCTGACCGGATGGAGCGCTGCGAACATCGCCTCCAACATCGCGAAGACGGTGCCGAAACGCTATCGCTAGGGGCGCGGATTCCTTTCAGGCCTGCAACACCTGTTGATCGGCCGGGGCCTTTCCCCGGCCAGGGCTTCCCCGTATGACGGCGCTAACAGTGCAGGGGCAGATCATGCAGGTAGAGGCGCAGGCGCGCACGGCGCGGTGGGCGATTGCCGCCATGTTCATGGCGAACGGCTTTGTCATGGGGGCCTGGGCGCCACAGATTCCGCTGCTGATGCCGCGCCATGACGTGACGGAATCGGTGCTGGGCCTTCTGATCCTGGTGCTGGGTCTGGGGGCCGTGTCGGCGATGCTGTTCGCCGGGCGGCTGATCTCTGTGCATGGCGGGCGGCGGGTGCTGTCGTGGTTTTCGCTGGCGCTGATCCCGGTCCTGCCGATGGTGGTCTTTTCGCCGAACCTGTGGGTGTTGGCGCTGTTCATGGCAGTGTTCGGCGCGATGGTCGGCTGCATGGACGTGGCGATGAACGCACAGGCGGTCGAGATCGAGCGTCGTCTGGGCCGGGCGATCATGTCCTCCAGCCACGGATTCTGGAGCCTGGGCGGCTTCATCGGCGGGTCGGTCGGCAGCTACATCATCGCCGTCTGGGGGTCCGAGGTGCAGTCGGTGGCCACCGCCGTCGTCGTGGCAACGTTGGTCCTGGGCGCGATGCCGTTCCTGATGCCCGATGCCCCGGTGGCCCCGGTCGCGGTGCCGCAGGCCGCACCACGGACACGGCTGTTCCCCAAAGAGCTGCATGTCTGGCTTCTGGGGTTCCTGGCGCTGTTCTCGATG
>JAKQLM010000415.1 GCA_029567145.1 Pseudomonadota bacterium | reverse complement strand
CAATCTGGCCGACGCCATGGCCTCGACCGCCAACTACCTGCGGCAAAAGGGCTGGAAGCCCGGCAAGGGCTATCAGGAAGGCGAGCCGAACTTTGCCGTCATCAAGGAATGGAACGCGGCCAAGGTTTATCAGCAAGCCATCGCGATCATGGGCGCGCAGATCGACGGCTAAGCTCCCGGATCGCTGCCCTCCATATCCCTGACTCCGCGAATCCTTGACCCGGGGGACGACCCCGGTTCAGCCTGTGGCAGCCACCAGCGACAGGAGCAGACGATGCCGTTCAGCGACCGCGACAAGCAGCTTGGGATGGATCGGGGCATCACTCGGCGCGATTTCCTGGACGGGGTGGCGCTGGTCATCGGTGCGGCGGCGTTGGGTGGCTTTCATGCCCGTCCGGCCATGGCCCAGACCGCCTATCCGCCCACAGGCACTGGCCTGCGCGGCCAGACCGACGCGGCGCAGAACGTGATGCACGCGATCCGCGACGGCGGTTTCTGGGCCACCAACCCCGCCATTGCCGACACGGGTGAGGTCTATGACCTTGTCGTCGTGGGCGCGGGTATCTCGGGCCTTGCCGCCGCCTTCACCTATCGCCAGCAAAAGCCCGGCGCAAAGGTCCTGCTGATCGACGCGTTGGAGGATTTCGGCGGCCACGCCAAGCGCAACGAATTCACCTCCTCCAGCGGCAAACGGCTGATCGGCTATGGCGGGTCGCAGTCGATGCAGACCCCCAGCTACTTCAGCCCCGCCGTCACCGCGACCCTTGCCGCCATCGGGATCGAACCGACGAAGTTCGAGACCTATTACAACCAGGCCTGGGCCGAAGAGCGTGGGCTGAACGGCGCGGTTTTCTTTGATGCCGCAACCTGGGGCGTCGACAAGCTTGTGGTCCAGTCGGGCGAGACGGCGGATTGGGTCGCGCAGACCCCCCTGAACGACAAGGCCAAGGCCGACCTTATCGCCCTGATCGACGCACCCGGCGACTACCTTCCCGGCATGACACCAGAGCAGCGGCTGGAGAAGCTGAGCCAGATCACCTATCAGGAGTTCCTGCTGGACTACGTCAAGGCCGACCCGCAGCTGGTGGACTATTTCAAGACCTCGACCACCGGCTATTTCGGCGTCGGCATCGACGCGACGACCGCGCTGGATGCGCGCGGCAACTGGAACCCCGGCTTTGACGGGATGGACCTGGGCGACAGCGTGTCAAAGTTCCACAGCCCCTCGGGGCGGCTGGGGTTCACCGACCCCGACCCCTATATCTACCACTTCCCCGACGGCAATGCCGGGATCGCGCGCCATCTGGTCCGCGCCCTGATCCCCGCCGCCCTGCCGGGAACGACGATGGAGGATCAGGTCACCGCGATGGTGGACTATGCCGCGCTTGACCGGCCCGAAAACGACGTGCGGCTGCGGCTGAACGCCACCGCCGTCAAGGTCGCGCATGACGGCGACCCCGCCAGTGCCGCCAGCGTGACGGTCACCTATGCCGATGCCGGGGGCCTGCACTCGGTCACGGCGGGGCATGTCGTGCTGGCCTGCTGGCACCGGGTCATCCCCTACCTGACCGACGAACTGGCCCAGCCCCAGATCACCGCGCTGAACGACCAGCAGAAGGTGCCGCTGATCTATACAAACGTTCTGTTGCGCAACTGGAAGGCGCTGGACGAGCTGAAGATCGACGGTGCCCGCGCGCGCGGCAACTTCTGGAGCGGCTTTGAAATCGACTTCCCGGTGTCGATGGGCGACTACACCTTTGCCGACACGCCCGAAGACCCGGTGATCCTGCACCTGTCCAAGGTCATGGTGGAACCGGGCCTGCCGACCCGCGAACAAGCGCTGGCGGGCAAGCGGGCGATGATGACGCTGACGTTCGAAGACATGGAACGCTCGATCCGCGAGCTTCTGGCCAAGGCGCTGGCGGGCACCAGCTTTGACCCCGCGACGGACATCGAGGCGATCACCTGCAACCGCTGGAGCCACGGCTACGCCTACGAATACATGCGCCCCTGGGACCAGTTCTGGCCCGATGGTCCCCTGCCGATCGAGGCGGCACGCCAGCCTTGGGGCCGGATCAGCATCGCCAACGCCGACAGTGGTGCCTATGCCTATGCGCATTCCGCCATCGACCAGGCGGTCCGCGCCGTCCGTGATCTTCTGGGCACCCCCGACGGCGCGCCCGACCATGTGCGCTTTCCCGGCCCGCCGCTTGACAAACTGGGTCTCTAGCCCCCTTGCACCTTGCCCCGCGCCCGGCTAGGACGCAGCACCGTGGCCCGTTCGTCTATCGGTTAGGACACCTGGTTTTCAACCAGGTAAGAGGGGTTCGACTCCCCTACGGGCTGCCAC
>JAKQLM010000414.1 GCA_029567145.1 Pseudomonadota bacterium | reverse complement strand
AAGCTGGCTGACGCAGGACGCCTGGGGTGCCTGGGACCGCGAAAGCCAGTGGCTGTGGCGGCTGTCCACCGCGCATGGGTCAAAGGGCGTGCTGGGCGATGTGGGCATCCACATCCTTGACTTCGCGACCTTCATCGCCGGGCAATCGGTGGCCGAAATGTCCTGCCGCCTGGCGACCTTTGACAAGGCCCCCGGCGGGCGGATCGGCGACTATGTGCTGGACGCCAACGACAGCGCGACGATGCAGGTCACGCTGGCCAATGGCGCGCTGGGAACCGTCGCGGCCACCCGCTTTGCCAGCGGTCACCTGAATGACCTGCGCCTGCGGATCTATGGCGACAAGGGCGGACTGGACGTGCGGTTCGAACGGGCCGAAAGCCGCCTGTACGCCTGCCTTGATCCCGATCTGCGCAGCGCGACCTGGGCCGAAATCGCCTGCCCGGAGGTCCCCACCGTCTACCAGCGCTTCATCGCCGCGATCCGGGGCGACGGCGTGGCCGACCCCAGCTTTGCCCGGGGGGCCGACCTGCAGCGCCTCTTGGACCTGGCCGAGGCGTCGGCGGCGCAGCGCGGGCTTGGCCTTGCGGTCGGCCCGTCCTGACTGGACGCCCCCCTGTTACCCGCCAATCTCAGGTGCGACGCTCCGTTGATTTGTGTCAACGAAGCGTCGCACAATCCGGCATAGGCTTGGATCCAGGCAAGGAAGCCGGGAAAGGCTGGGGCCGCATGACACGTCGTTACGATCCCGCCTGGGTAACCGGCGTCCTGCGCGACGTCGCGGACTTTCTGGCCGAAAATGACATGCCCGACAGTGCCCGGTCGGTGACCCTGGCGCTGGACGCGATCCGGCGGGAACGGCTTCAGGCGGCGGGCACCGGCAATCTGAACGCCATGCCGGGCGCGGGCGACCCTGATCCCGGCAATGTCGTGCGCTTTCCGCAGGTGGCCCGTCGCTGACTGCACTCCGCTGACGACATTCAGCGACGGACCAGCGCGACCGCGTGGCCTTGAAACACGGGGTGGCAGGTCTACGGGGCGGGCGTCGGCTCGGCCACGGGGTCGGCAGGCGGCGCGTCCAAAGCAGCCTCTGGCACATCGGCGGGCACTTCCGCAGGCGCATCGGCAGGCGCATCGGCGGGCGCATCGGCGGGCGCGTCAGTAGGCACTTCGGCGGGCGCATCGGGTGGGGCAGTCAGGATGCCGTTCTGCCAGATGCCCGTTGCCACTTCGCCGCTGGCATAGGTCAGCGTGCCCTCGCCCTCGCGCTTGCCGGCCTTGAAGGTGCCGACATAGACATCGCCGCCGGGATAGGTCGCGGTCGCTTGCCCCTCCATCTGCCCGGCGACCCACTGGCCGACATACCTGAACCCGTCCGGGCTGGAGAATTCGCCATCGCCATTGCGCAGGCCCGCCTTGAACGTGCCCTTGTACAGGCTGCCGTCCGGATAGACCGCCGCGCCCACGCCTTCGCGCTGGCCCTCGACCCAGTCGCCCTCATAGCGATAGCCGTCCGGATAGGTCATTGTCCCCACGCCATGCGGGCGGGCGTTCAGGAACGCGCCTTCATAGACCCGGCCATCGGGATAGGTCGCGCGGCCCGCCCCGGTGATCAGCCCCGCCGCCCAGTTGCCCTGGAACGTCGCGCCATCGGGATAGGTGATCGCCCCCTGGCCATGCGGCTGGTCCGCCTTCATCGCGCCGATGTAGACCGACCCGTCGGGATAGGTGATCGAGCCGGTGCCCTCCATCCGGCCCTCGACCCAGGTGCCTTCGTACTTGAACCCGTCGGCGGCGGTGAAACTGCCATTGCCCTGGCGGCGATCCCCGGCCCAGGCGCCAAAGTAGATATCGCCGTTCTTGTGCGTCAGCTTGCCCTGACCCTCGCGCTGGCCGTTGACGAAACTCCCTTCGTAGACGTCGCCGTTCGGCTGGGTCAGGAACCCCTTGCCGTTGATCTGCCCCTCGGCCCAGTCGCCCTGATAGATCAGCCCATCCGGCATCGACAGCTTGCCCTGGCCCGACCGCTGCCCCTTGACCAGCGTGCCCTGATAGGTCGCCCCGTCCGGATAGGTGATCCGGCCCTGGCCCTCCTTGACCCCCAGCACCCAGTCGCCTTCGTAGGTATAGCCCGACGGGTTGGTCAGCTTGCCCGTGCCGTTGTGCTGGCCCCGGCTGAACGCGCCTTCATAGACCGACCCGTTGGCATAGCGCGCGATGCCCTGGCCGGTCATCTGGCCCTGCACCCAGTCGCCCTCATACGTCCGGCCATCCGGGGCGATGATCTTGCCCTTGCCCTCGGGCTGGCCCTTGACGAACGCGCCCTCATAGACCGACCCGTTCGGATAGCGCGCCGTGCCTTGGCCGGTGATCTCTCCGTCCACCCATTCGCCCGCATATTCAAAGCCCGAGGGCAACTTGTAGGTCCCGGTCCCGTGCTGGCGACCGTTCAGGAAAGTGCCTTCGTAGACCGAGCCATCGTCGTATTGCTTGGTGATGACCTCTCCGTCCTGCGCAAAGGCGGTGACGGGCAGGACGGCAAGGCAGACGGCAAGGGCAAGGCAGCGCATGGGCGAATCCCGGTTCTGGTTGGGGCCCAAGGTAAGGGGGGGACCGGGGTGTGGCAAGCTTGGCCACCGGCGGCTTTCCCTTGCGCGTCAGTCTGGTAGAAGGGAGGCAGCCGATGGGGGACCCGATGAGCGATACGTTCCGACTGATGCTGGCGCAGTTGAACCCGGTGGTGGGGGACATTGCCGGAAACGCGGCCCGCGCGCGGATGGCCTG
>JAKQLM010000399.1 GCA_029567145.1 Pseudomonadota bacterium | reverse complement strand
TTTCTTTCCCGCACTTCAAGCGCAATTTTCCAGATTTAGGGGTTTCCCCCGGATCATCACGCCATTTGTGATATTCGGCGCCTAGAACCTGTCTTTTCTGGCCCGAATTTCGGTGAAAACCGTGACGTCGTCGGCATCCGGAAGGCCGACCGCCGTCTTCAGCGCGGGCAGATGCGCCCGCAGAAAGGGGTTCGTCGCAAGCTCGGTCTTCAGACTGACCGGAACGGTGGGACGGCCTTGGGCGCGGGCAGCCGCGACCTCGGCAACCCGAGAGATAAGCGCCGGATTGCCGGGTTCAAGGGTCAACGCAAAGCGCAGGTTCGCCGTGGTATATTCATGGCCCGAACAGATCAGCGTTTCCGGCGGCAAGACGGCCAGTTTCGCCAGGCTGGCGTGCATCTGCCGCGCGGACCCCTCGAACAGACGGCCGCAGCCGCCGGACATCAGGCTGTCGGCGGTAAAGGCCAGCCCCGGCATCAGATAGGCGATATGGCCGATCGTATGGCCGGGGACGTCGATGACATGCACCTCCTCGGACCCCAGCCAGAAGCGGCTGCCCTCGACCAAGGCCTCGTCCAGGGGGGGCAGGCGGTGGGCATCGGCAGAGCCGCCCCAGACGCGGGCATGGGTCCGGTCGCGCAGGGCCTCGACGCCCTGGATGTGGTCGCTGTGGTGGTGGGTGATCAGGATGTCGGTCAGCCGCCACTGATGCGCTTCCAGTGCCGCCAGGATCGGCCCGGCCTCGGGGACATCGACCACGGCGGTGCGGCCGCTGGTGGCGTCGTGCAAGAGGTAGGCATAGTTGTCGGCAAGGCAGGGGATCGTCACTAGGTCAAGCGGCATGGTTTTTTCCCCGTCGAGTGGCTAGGTTAAGGAAGCCTGACCTGAAGGACGCCGCGCCGCAATGCACCTTGATGTGCTGGACCTTAGGAATTTCTACTATCGCACTCAGCTTGGCCGGGTGGCGCAGCGCGCGATCCGGGATCAGGTTGTGAAGCACTGGCCCCCGGCGGCGGGGCAGACCGTGGCGGGGTTCGGCTTTGCGGTGCCGCTCTTGCGGCCCTATCTGCAACCCTCGCGTCGGGTGATCGGGCTGATGCCGGGGCCGCAGGGCGTGATGCCCTGGCCTGCCGGAATGGAGAACGTCAGCGCCCTGTGTGAGGAAACCGCCTGGCCCCTGCCCACCGGCCTTGTCGACCGGCTGGTCCTGATGCACGGGCTGGAGACGTCGGAAAACCCCTCGGCGGTGCTGGAGGAAGCAGGCCGCGTGCTGGCTCCGGGCGGCAGGGCGCTGTTCGTGGTGCCGAACCGGACCGGCCTTTGGGCGCGGCGCGATGTGACGCCCTTCGGCTTTGGCCGCCCCTATTCGGTCGCCCAGCTGGAGGCGCAGCTCCGGCGTCACGGCTTTACCCCCGAACGCAGCCAGTCGGTCCTGTTTGCCCCGCCGACCGCCACCCGCTTCTGGCTGCGCACCGCCAATTTCTGGGAGGCCTTCGGTCGCCGGATGCCCTGGCTGGCGGGCGGCGTCCTGATGGTCGAGGCGTCGAAACAGGTCTACGCCCCGACCCGTGGCGGACTTCGCGCGGTGGTCAAGCGCCCGCTGAAGGCGCTTCAGGGCGTGGCGGCCCCGGTGCCGAAACCCGCGATGAACCGGGAATAGCGGTCAAGGGCCGGGGGCACGGCGCCTGACCGGCAGGCTGGCCAGCGCCACGCCGCCCAGCACCAGACCCGCCGCCAGCCAGAACCGCCCGCCGGGGGCCTCGGCCAGCAAGACCGCCCCGCCCAGCGCCGCGATCACCGGCACCGTCAGCTGCGCCACAGCGGCCCGCGCCGCCCCCAACTGCGGCAGCACCGCATACCACACCGCATAGCCAAGCCCCGAGGTCACCGCCCCCGACATAACCGCCAGCGCAATCCCTTTGGCATCCGGCGCTTGCAGCCCCAGCACAGCCAGCGGCAGCACCAGGGGCACCGCCAGCAGAAAGTTCCACGCCGTCGCTGCCAGCGGGTCCGCCGCCCCGCGCCCGGCCAGCGAATAGACCCCCCAGCCAAGACCCGCCACCGCCATCAGCGCCATCGGCCCCAGCCCTTCCGCGCCCAGACCGGCCTTTCCCGGAGCCGCGATCAGCGCCAGCCCGCCCAACGCCAGCGCCGCCCCGGCCCAACGCCGCCCCGGTACCGGCTCTCGCGACATCAGCGCTCCGGCAAACATGGTGACCTGCACGGTCCCGAACAGGACCAGCGCCCCGGTTCCGGCATCCAGTCCCCGGTAAGCCAGCGAAAACCCGATCAGATAGCTGGCCAGCCCCAGCACCCCCGACACCCGCCCGCGCCGCCCCGGCCAGGCCCAACCACCGCGCAGCCACAGGACCAGCCCGGCCAGCGTGACCGCGCCTGCCAGCAGGCGGATCAGGGCGAACTCCACAGCGCCGATATGCCCCGGACCGACGCCCCAGCGGTTCAGCACGGAATTCGCCGCAAAGGCGATCATCGTCAGGGCGGTCAGCAGGATCAGGCGCATCGCCGCAGCATGGGCCTGCCGCCGCGGCCTCTGCAACCCCGGGTGTCGCTTGCCGCCCGCGTAAGGTGGGCAATATTGCCCACCCTACCCGCAGGAAGGCTGGCACCCGGTGACGCCCTTTCCCGACCGTCCTGCCCGTGCGGATCAGACCTGTCCACCGCAGCCCGGCCGGCCACCCGCCATCGCCAAAGAAAAAGGGCGACCCGAAGGCCGCCCTTTCCAATTCGCAGAACGGGTTGGATCAGAAGTCCATGCCGCCCATGCCGCCGCCGCCCATGCCGCCGCCAGCCGGGGCGCCCTTGGGCTCGGGCCGGTCAGCGATCATCGCTTCGGTGGTGATCAGAAGCGATGCAACCGAAGCCGCATCTTCCAGA
>JAKQLM010000398.1 GCA_029567145.1 Pseudomonadota bacterium | reverse complement strand
TGGTCGGGCTGATCATCGCCAGCCAGTTGCAGGCCGCCCACCCTGCCACGGGCGAGACATTCGAGCTGAACGCCATCGCCGCAGCCGTCCTGGGCGGCACGTCGATGTCGGGCGGGCGCGGGCGCATCTTCGGCACCATCGTCGGGGCCTTCGTCATCGGCATCCTGTCGGACGGGCTGATCATGATGGGCGTCTCCAGCTTCTGGCAGACGGTGATCAAGGGCATCGTCATCATCGTCGCGGTGGTGATCGACCAGGCGCAAAGCCGGTTGCAGGCCCGCGTGGCACTGGCGCAAGAGGCGGCCCGGTAATCGGCGTTGCGCGACATTGGGATCACGTCTAGACCAATCGGCTAAAGGCGTGCAGGCACACGAGGACCGGGTGGCAAGACGGCCAGAACGACGCGGCCCAGAACGACTGGGCGACGACAGCATGGTCGGGCTTTTGTCCGAACCCCGGCGGCGGCGCATTCTGGAATGGGTGCAGGAAGAGGGCGCCGCGCGCGTGCGCGACCTGGCCGCGGCGTTTCAGGTGTCGGAAGCCACGATCCGGCAGGACCTGGAACGGCTGGAGCAGGACGGCGCGATCACCCGCGAACATGGCGGGGCGTTCCTGAACTCGGTTCCCGCGCAGGTCGGGGCGATGACCCTGCACCACCAGGAAAACATGGATAAAAAACGCAAGATCGGCGCGATGGCGGCGGCTTTGGTCAAGGATGGCGAGACGCTGATCCTGGACGCAGGCACCACCACGACCGAGATTGCGCTGCGCCTGACCGGGCATCGCAACCTGACCGTGATCACCAATGCGCTGAACATCGCCATGATCCTGGGGGCCGTGCCGGGCAACGCGGTCCACATGCCGGGCGGTCAGTTCAAGGCCCCGACCCTGTCCTTGTCCGGCGACAAGTCGGCGGAGTATTTCCGCAACATCTTTGCCGGCAAGCTGTTTCTGGCGACGGCGGGGGTCGCGTCGGACTCGGGCCTGACCTACCCCAGCTTTGCCGACCTGCAACTGAAGGAAGCGATGATCAAGGCGGCCAGCCACGTCTATCTGGTGGCGGATTCGACCAAGATCAACAAGTCGTCCTTCACCCGGCTGGGGTCGCTGGAGATGATCCAGAGCTTCATCACCGACGACGGGATCGCCGAGCATGACCTGGCCGAGTTCGAGCGCAGCGGCATCGAGGTGATGATCGCCCGCTGACCGGCGTCCAGCGATGCAACGCCCGGTGTCGCGCAGCTGGGGCTTGCGGTTTTCGCGGTGCGGGCCGGTCCCCGCTATGACAGGTGCCCTCCGCCGTTGCAGTTGCGCCGACCATCCTGTTCCGGCCATCAGGCAAGGCCGCGTCCTGCCCCGGGCGAAATGGATGGAACCTTGCAAAGCGCAGCCCATCACAGGTTGCGGGACGCGATGCGCATCCGCGTATAGCTCATGGAGATATGCGTGCGGTGGATCAGCGCAGCGGATCGGACGTCGCCAATCGCCAGGGCGCGCAGGACTTCGTCGATCTCGTCTGCAAAGATCCGCACTTCCGCAGCCACGTCAATGCGCGCGGCTGCCATGGATTTCAGCCAGATCCGGGCGGTCTGCAGGAACAGACGCTCGCAGATCTCGCGCAGCGGGAGGTTCGAGGTGATGCCGTGGAATTCGTGGAAGAATTCCATGTTCAGCTCCCCAAAGCGCCGTGCGTCGGGCGCATTGGCCAAAGCGCGAACTTCAGCCGACAGAAGTTGCAATCGGTCCCACAGGGCGGGGTCGGGCGGGTTCGGGCCAAGGACCCCCAGAAGCTCGGCCAGTTCCATTCGCAGCTGATAGGTCTGTTCCAGCGCCTCGATGTCGACATCGGTGACAAAGGTCCCGACACCATGCACCGACTGCAACAGGCCTTCGCCTTCCAGCCGGACCAGAACCCGCCGCAAGGGTGTGCGGCTGGTCCCGAACTCTGCTGCCAGATCCTCCTCTGACAACCGGGTGCCGGGGGGATAGTCCAGAACACAGATGCGATTGCGCAGGACCGTATGCATCCTGTCAAAGCGGTCGCGGGCGGTGGGCAGGCTTTCGGCTGGAAAGTTCACGGCACCCTCATCTCGTCTGGCGTGTCACGATATAGACCCCAACGGCTGACAAGGCCAATCCGGCAAGCGCCAGGGGACGCAGGGGTTCGTCCAGCAGCGCCCATGCAAGGGCCATCGCAAGCGGCGGCACCAGATACATCAGCGCCGAAATCCGCGTTGCATCGCCGCGCGCGATCATGGCGATATATAGCGAAATCGAGATCAGCGAATTGCCAAGGACCAGCCAGACCAGTGCCACGATCAGGCCCGGCTGCCAGTCGATCGACAGGCTTTCCGTGGCCAAGGCCACCGGGGCAACCAGCGTGAAGCCCACGGCATATTGAACCAGCCCTCCGGCCACCGGGTCGGTCTTGCGGCCCTGGGCCTTTTCAAACAGCGTGGCCCCGCTGATCCCGGCCAGCGCCCCAAGTGCCAGAAGCGCCGCGCCAGTCGGGCTTGGGCCCAGCGATCCCTCGGACCAGACCGCCAGGAGGACGCCACAAAAGCCGATCCCCAGCCCAGACCACAGAAGGACGCCGCCGCGCTTGCCGCCGATCAGCGGCGAGGCCGTGGCGACAAGTGCGGGTTGCAGCGCCATGATGATGGCGGTGGTCCCGGCGTTCATCCCCTGCTTCATCGCCAGATAGGCCAGGCCGAAATAGACGCCCTGAATCAGAAACCCCGTCACCGCCACCGCCGCCCAATGCCGTGCGCCCACCGGCCATTGCGGTCGCAGCAGCAGGGCAAGGGGGACCAGAACCACCACAGCCAACCCATAGCGCAGGGCCAGAAGGGTCATCGGTTCGGCATGTTGCAGGCCCAGTTTGGCAAAGCCATAGCCCCCGGACCACAGGATCAGAAAGACGAAGGGGGCGGCCCGCCAGAAGGCAGTCATGGGGCGACCTGAAGCCGGTCTCCCAGGCGTTCCAGAAAGCGGATGCCCTCGGCCAGTTGCTCCAGTGCGATGAATTCGTCGGGTTTGTGGGCCTGTTCGATCGAGCCGGGGCCGCAGATCACCGCCTGCATGCCCATGGCCTGAAAGATCCCCGCCTCGGTGCCAAAGGGCACCAGCCCCGCGCCGTTGGCCCCGGTCAGCGCCAGCGCAATCTCGCGCGCCTCGTTCTCGCTGGTCGGAATCAGCCCATCCACCTCGCCGATCACCTCGGTGATGATATCGGCCATGGGGGCCACCGCGCGCATGCCCGGCAGCAGATGGTGGGTGCAGAATTCATGCAGGTCGGCCTTGACCAGATCGGCGTCGCCGGGCTGGGCAGGGCGCATTTCCCAATCCACCCGCGCCTTTCCGGCGATGACGTTATGGGCCACACCGCCGACCAGCGCGCCGGTGTTGATCGTGGTCCAGGGCGGCTCGAACCGGCTGTCGGGGGGGGCGAGGGCCTTCAGAACCTCGCGCAGCTCCAGCAGCCGGGCGACATAGCGCACCGCATATTCCACCGCATTCACCCCGCGTTCGGGGGCTGAACCGTGGCCCTCAAGCCCGGTGAAATGCACGGAATATTCGTAGCAGCCCTTGTGCCCCTCGATCACCCGCATCAGCGTCGGCTCGCCGATGATGGCGACGCGCGGCTTCACCCCGCGCGCCTGCAGAAGCGGGGCCAGCGCCTGCGCACCCAGACAGCCGATCTCTTCGTCATGGGTAAAGGCGAAATGGATCGGCCGGGCAGTGGCCTTTTGCGCATAGACGGGCGCCAACGCCACGGCGGCAGCGATAAAGCCCTTCATGTCACAGGTGCCGCGCCCGTAAAGCCGCCCGTCGCGTTCCACCATCGCCCAGGGGTCAGAGGTCCAGGCCTGATCGGCCACCGGCACCACGTCGGAATGGCCCGACAGAAGGATGCCGCCGTCGATGTCGGGGCCAATGGTGGCAAAGAGATTGGCCTTGCCGCCACTGGGATCGCGGAACACCTCGACCCGCGCCCCGGCGTCGGCCAGCAGGCCTGCCAGATGCTCGATCAGCGCCAGATTGCTGTCGGCCGAAACCGTGGGATAGGCAATCAGCTGGCCCAGAATCTCGCGGGTGCGGGTCATGTGGTCCAAGGCTTACTCCTTGACGAACAGTTTGCGTTCCACGGCGCACAGCGCCTGGGCCGGGCCGGTGTCGCCGATCAGGATGGTTTCGGTGGTCTCCAGCCCCCAGCTGTCCATCCAGAGCGCGGGCATGAAGTGAAACACCATGCCGGGTTGCAGAACCGTCTCGTCCTCGGTGCGGATCGAGGCGGTGCGTTCGCCCCAGTCGGGCGGATAGGACAGGCCGATCGGATAGCCCATCCGGCCCTCGCGGTGGATGCCATATTTCTTCAGCACATCCATGAAGGCCTGGGCGATATCGCGGGTCTGGTTGCCCGCGCGGGCGGCGGCAAGACCGGCCTCGATCCCTTCGATCTGCGCCTCTTCGGCGCGGCGCATCTCGGCGGGGGGCTGGCCCAGATAGACGGTCCGGCAGAGCGGAGCATGGTAGCGACGATAGCAGCCCGACAGTTCGAAGAAGGTCGCCTCGCCCGCCTTCATCGGCGTGCCGTTCCAGGTCAGATGCGCGGCGGTGGCATCCATGCCCGATGGGGTCAGCGGCACAATGGCGGGATAGTCGCCCCAATCCTCGCCGACGCCGATCAGCCCGGCGCGGGTGATCTCGGCCACCAGTTCGTTCTTGCGCAGGCCCGGGCGTGACAGGTCGATGGCCGTCCGCACGATCTTTTCGGAAATCGCGGCGGCCTTGCGGATGAAGACGATCTCTTCGGCCGATTTCACCAGCCGCTGCCAGTTCACCAAAGCGGTGGCGTCGACAAGCGTTGCCTTTGGCAGTTCCGCACCCAGCACGGCATGCGCCTTGGCCGAGTAGTAATAATTCTCCATCTCCACCCCGACGCGGGCCTGTTCCAGCCCCATGTCGCGCAGGATGCGGGCAAGGTCCTGCATCGGGTGGCGCACGGTCGACTGCACATAGCTGTCGGAATAGCCGTGGATCGAGGGCGGGGCGATCCAGCAGGTCCGCAGCGCACCAAGGCTGTCCATGTGGCGGCCCCACCAGTGCGGCTCGCCCGTCATCGTCAGGATGACGCCCTGGTGGACGTAGAACGACCAGCCGTCATAGCCCGTCAGCCAGGCCTGGTTTGACGGGTCGGTGACAAAGATCGCGTCCAGGCCCGCCTTGGCCATCGCGGCACGGGTCAGGGCGATTCGGCGGTCATATTCAGCTTGGCTGAAAGGGGCATTCTGCGGGGTCATGATTTCTCCCTGGGGTGGCGTGTTGTATACAAGACTACGGACAGAGTTCGGCATTTTGCAAGAGATAATCCAATTACCCGTCACTTTGCGGCAAAATAGCTTGACACAGTTTGGCAAACTCTTGTGTTGTATACAACAGGCGGAGAAATCCATGAACAACCCACCGCCAAACAGGAGGTTCCGATATGAAGATGTCTACCCTGACGACGACGGCGCTGGCCGGTCTTTGGCTTGGCGTTTCGGCCATTGCCGCCCTGGCAGGCCCGCTGGAAGACCGCATCGCAGCGGGCGACACCATCCGCATCGGCTTTGCCAATGAAATCCCGTTTGCTTATCCGGGCGAGGATGGCACCCCCAAGGGCTTTGTGAATGCCGAGGTGATCGGCGTGCTGGCCAAGATGGGCTATACCAACATCGAGACCGTCGAGACCGAATGGGGCGGGCTGATCCCCGGCCTGAACGCGGGCCAGTTCGACATCATCACCGGGGGCATGAACATCCTGGCCGCGCGCTGCGAGAACATCGCCTTCTCCGAGCCGATGGCCAAGATCGGCGACGGGTTCATCGTGGCTCCGGGCAACCCCAAGGGCATCCAGACCTACACCGACGTCAAGGACAAGGCCGTGATGCTGGTGACGGGGGCGGGCTATTCCAACATCGACGCCGCCAAGGCTGCGGGCGTGACCGAAGATCAGATCATGATCGTTCCCGGCCCGACCGAGATTCTTGCGGCCGTCACCGCTGGCCGGGCCGATGCCGGGACCGGCACCTATCCGACGATGAAACAGCTGGCCGACAGTTCGGGCGGCGCGGTCGAAATCGTCGATCCGTCCGCCATGCCGGAAGAGTCGTTCAACTGGGCCGGCGTGGGCTTCCGCAAGGAAGACCAGGACTTCCTTGACCGGTTCAACGCGGCGCAGAAAGACTATCTCGGCTCGCCCGAAATGCTGGCTGCGGTGGCAGAATACGGCTACTCGGAAGCGATGCTGCCCGGCGACAAGACGACGGAATGGGTCTGCGCGAACCGCTAGGCACCCAACATGCGGGGTCGGACGTTCCGGCCCCGCCCTTTCGCAAAACCAAGGGGTAGACCGGCGATGTGGGAGTTCCTGCAAACCTATGGCCCAAGGCTGGCAGACGGCGCGCTGGTCACCTGTGCCCAGTTCATCCTTGCAGCCCTTGTCGCCTGCGTCGCGGCTCTTGCGGCAGGACTTGGCCGCCTGTCGTCCCTGTGGCCGGTCCGCAGCCTTTCGGTCGTCTACATCGAACTTTTTCGCGGCACGTCGCTTCTGGTCCAGCTGTACTGGATTTTCTTCGTCCTGCCCCTGTTCGGGATCAGCCTGCCAAAATTCGAGGCCGGGTTCCTGTCTGTCGGCCTGAACGTCGGGGCCTATGGCGCCGAGATCGTGCGCGGCGCGATCCAGGCCGTCCCGCGCGGACAGTGGGAGGCGGGGTATGCCCTGTCGATGTCGCCCGCCAAGCGGATGCGGCGGATCATCCTGCCGCAGGCGCTGGTGCTGATGCTGCCGCCCTGGGGCAACCTGATGATCGAGCTTTTGAAGGGCACCGCCCTTGTCGCGCTGATCGCGGTGCCCGACCTGATGTTCGTGGCCAAGCAGATCAACGGTGCCACCTTCCGGTCGGCCGAGGCGTTCGGGGCGGCGCTGCTTGTCTACTACCTTCTGGCCCGGGTGCTGATCACCCCCGCGATGCGCGGGCTGGAACGGGCCATGGCGCGGAGGCTTGGCCGGGCATGACCTTTGACTGGAACTGGGTATTCGCCATCGAAATCCTGCCGCGCCTGCTGCGGGCCACGCTCAACACCCTGATCGCGGCTGGGGTCGGCTATGGGATCGCCATGATCCTGGGGCTGGTCTTCGCGCTGGCGCTGCGCAGCTCCGGTCGCCTGCCGCGCACCCTGTTGCGCGAGGTGCTGGAGTTCATCCGTTCGACCCCTCTGGTCGTGCAGATCTTCTTCATCTTCTACGTCGGCCCGCAGGTCGGCATCACGCTGTCGCCCTGGGTCGCCGGGATGATCGCCATCGGCCTGCACTATTCGGCCTATCTGGCCGAGGTTTACCGCGCCGGAATCGAGGCCGTGCCGCGCGGCCAGTGGGAATCCTGCCGCGCCCTGAACCTGACCACCCGCGACAGCTATGTGCGCATCATTCTGCCGCAGGCCTTGCCGCATGCCGTGCCGGGCATGGGCAATTATCTGGTCGGCATCTTCAAGGACACGCCGATGCTGTCGGTGATCGGAGTGACCGAACTCATGCAGGCCGCCAATTCCATCGGCTCGGAAACCTACCGCTTTCTTGAGCCTTACACGCTGGTCGGTCTGATCTTTCTTGCGCTGTCGCTGCCCACGGCAGGTCTTGTCCGCCTGGGCGAACGTCGGCTGCGCCGCAAACTGGGGCTTTGAGTCATGGATCTGTCCGCCTATCCCTTGGAACTGCCCGAAAGCGACCGCCCGATGGTGCGCTTCATGAACGTGACAAAAAGCTATGGCTCGCTGGTCGTGCTGGACAGCCTGAACCTGGACATCCAGCGCGGCGAGATGGTGTCGGTGATCGGGCCTTCCGGTTCAGGCAAGACCACGGTCCTGCGCATGCTGATGACGCTGGAGACGATCAATGACGGCGTGATCTATGTCGATGGCAAGCCCCTGACCCACATGGTCCGGAACGGGCGTCTGGTCCCCGCAGACGAGGCGCATCTGCGGCGGATGCGGGCCTCGATCGGCATGTGTTTCCAGCATTTCAACCTGTTTCCGCACATGACCGCGCTGCAGAACTGCATGGAAGGTCCGGTGCAGGTGCTGGGCCTGCCCAAGGCCGAGGCGCGGGCACGGGCCGAGGAGCTTCTGGCGATGGTCGGCATGATCGACAAGAAGGACCAGCACCCCTCGCGCCTGTCCGGGGGCCAGCAGCAGCGCGTGGCGATTGCCCGCGCACTGGCGATGCGGCCGCGGATCATGCTCTTTGACGAGGTGACCTCGGCGCTTGACCCCGAGGTGATCGGCGAGGTGACGCAGGTCATTCGCAAGCTGGTCGCCGAACATGATCTGACCATGCTGATGGTCACGCACCAGATGGGCTTTGCCCGCGACATCTCGGACCGCATCTGTTTCTTCTACAAGGGTCGGATCGAGGAACAGGCCGCACCCGAGCAGTTCTTCACCAACCCGCAGCGGGAACGGACGCAGCAATTCCTGCGGGCGGTCAAGGATGCCGATTAAGCCGCTGACGCTGGCCGATGTGCTGGCTGCGGCCAAGGTGATCCGGGGCCGGGCCGACGGCACACCGCTGGTGCCGTCGCAAATCCCCGGCCTGGGGCAGGAAATGCTGCTCAAGCTTGAGACCACGCAACCGATGGGCGCGTTCAAGCTGCGCGGGGCGCTGACTGCGCTAGCAGCCCTGCCGCCCGACGCGCCGGGGGTGGTGTGCTGTTCCACCGGCAACCACGGTCGCGCCATCGCCTATGCCGCCCGCCAGATGGGCCTGCGCGCGGTGGTCTGCATGTCGGCCCTTGTGCCTGCCGCCAAGGTCGCGGGCATCCGCGCCCTTGGGGCCGAGGTGCGGATCATCGGCCGGTCACAGGACGATGCCGCCGCCGAAAGCCGGGCGCTGGTGGCGACCGAGGGGCTGGTGGAAATCCCGCCCTTCGACGATGCCCGCGTCATCGCCGGGCAAGGCACCATCGGGCTGGAACTGCTGGCCGCCCGGCCCGACCTGTCCACGCTGCTTGTGCCGCTGTCAGGCGGGGGCCTTGCCGCCGGGGTGGCGCTGGCCGCCAAGGCGATCAAGCCCGGCCTGCGCGTCATCGGCATCTCGATGGAACGCGGCGCGGCGATGCAAGCGTCCATTGCAGCGGGGCATCCGGTGGCGGTGACGGAATACCCGTCGCTCGCCGACAGTCTGGGCGGTGGGATCGGGTTGCAGAACCGGCTGACCTTTGCGCTCTGCCGCGATCTACTGGACGAGGTTGTGCTTGTGGACGAGGCAGCCATCCGCGACGCCATGCAGGCGCTGTTCTTCCATGACCGCATGGTGGCCGAGGGCAGCGCGGTCGTGGGACTGGCGGCGGTGATGACGGGGGCCGTGCGGCTTGACGGGCCTGCGGCAACCATCCTGACCGGGCGCAACACCGACATGACCAGCTTTGCCGATATCGTCGCGGGGCGTGACCTGCAGATCGGCGACATTTTCCTGAAGGGCAGACCCTATGGCGCATGACATCCAGATCGTCACCGAGTCCGAACTGCGCCGGATCGTCTCGCTTGATCTGACCACCGTGGACGTGATCGAGGCCGCCTTTGCCGCGCTGGCATCGGGCGGGGTGGTGATGCCGCCGATCCTGTCGATGGACCTGCCCGCAGCGCATGGCGAGGTGGATGTGAAAACCGCCTATATCCCCGGCTTTGACGGCTTTGCGATCAAGGTCAGCCCCGGCTTTTTCAGCAACCCAGCCTTGGGCCTGCCCAGCCTGAACGGGCTGATGATCCTGTTCTCGGCCAAGACCGGGCTGGTGCAATCGCTGTTTCTGGACAACGGCTATCTGACCGACATTCGCACCGCCGCAGCAGGCGCGGTGGCCGCCCGCCATCTGGCACCCGAAATGGTCGAAACGGCTGGTGTCATCGGCACCGGGGTCCAGGCGCGGCTGCAGATGCAGGCGGCCCATCTGGTACGGCCCTTCCAGCGCCTGTTGGTTCATGGCCGCGAT
>JAKQLM010000359.1 GCA_029567145.1 Pseudomonadota bacterium | reverse complement strand
GAGCAGGGTCTCCAACCGCAGTTCGTCCACGAACCCCACCGCTTCCGGGGCAAGGGCGATCAGCGCTTCCTCCTCCTCGGGGGCAAAGGACAACTCGGCCCAGGCCCGCATCGCTTCGGTCTCGGCGTCGGCCATTCGACCGCTGGCCTGCAACGCCCGGACATAGGCAATCGCCCCCTGACCCGTCTCGGGCGGGTCCGCGCTGAACCAGGTGATCACCCGCGCAGGGTCATCGGACCGGGCCACCGCCTCTTCGCCCTTTTCGCGCAGCAGGGGCAGGCCGGGCCAGTCGGGCCGACGTTGCAGAAACTCTTCATACTCGGGAAGTCGCCCGTCGCCCGCCCGCAGGCGGTGCCAGTCCACGATGTCGCGGCCCACCCCCGCCGGGGCCACGGCCAGCGCGCCGTCCCAGTCCTTGGCCGCGACCAGCTCCAGTGCCGTGCGCATCGCCTGCACGGGATCGGCCAGCGCCGGGCCAGCCTGCAACGCAACTGCCAGAAGCAGCGCACGAACGAATGTCTTGCTTGTCATGTCGGCGAATCTGCCTGACACGCCGGGGGGCCACAACCCACAGTTCCGTTAGCGGCAAGACTTGGCTTTAGGCGGTCCAGCCGCTAAGAGAAGCGCGCTTTGCACGGGCAATCCCGCCCATAAAAGGAGAAGCGTCATGATCAGAGGGTCCCTTCCTGCCCTGGTGACGCCGTTCAAGAACGGCGAGCTGGATCTGGTGACGCTGAAGAAACTCGTCGACTGGCATATCGCCGAAGGGTCGCACGGGCTGGTTCCGGTTGGCACGACTGGCGAAAGCCCGACGCTGTCCCATGCCGAGCATCAGCGCGTGATCGAAGAGGTTGTCGCCATCGCTGCGGGCCGGGTTCCGGTGATCGCGGGGGCCGGGTCGAACAACACGGTCGAAGGCATCAGCCTGATGCGCCATGCCGAAAAGGTCGGCGCGACCGCCGCGCTGGTCGTCACGCCCTATTACAACAAGCCGACGCAGGCCGGGCTGGTCGCGCATTACACCGCGCTGCACGACTGCTGCCAGCTGCCGATCGTGATCTACAACATTCCCGGCCGGTCGGTCGTGGACATGTCGCCGGAAACGATGGGCCAGCTTGCGAAACTGCCCCGGATCATCGGGGTCAAGGACGCGACCGGCAAGATCGAGCGGGTCAGCCAGCAACGCGCCTCGTGCGGGGCGGATTTCATCCAGCTGTCGGGCGAAGATGCAACCGCGCTTGGCTTCAACGCCCATGGCGGGGTCGGCTGCATCAGCGTGACCGCGAACGTCGCCCCGCGCCTGTGTGCCGAATTCCAAGAGGCGACCCTGCGCGGCGAATATGCCAAGGCGCTGGAATATCAGGACAAACTGATGCCGCTGCACGAGGCGATCTTCATCGAGCCGGGTCTGGTGGGCGCCAAGTATGCGCTGTCGGTTCTGGGCCTCTGCTCGGAAGAAGTGCGCCTGCCGCTGGTCGGGCTGACCGACGGGACGAAGGCAAAGATCAAGGCCGCAATGAAGCACGCCGGGTTGATCTAAGGACAAATTCCGTCGAAGGCGGTTGCAAGTCCCTTCGAAAAGATATGCGCCTTGGCCTTTGGTCGGGGCGCGCATCATCCCGGTTTCCCAAACCCGGCTTTCGCCGTGCAAAGGCCCCGATGCCCAGTCTGATCCTGACGGACAACCAGCGCGGCGCGCTTCTGATGACGGCATCCATGGCGGGCTTTGCCGTCGAGGACGTCTTCGTCAAGGCCGCCGCAAGGACGATGCCGCTGGGGCAGGTGCTTCTGGTCATCGGGCTGATCGGGGTGGTCACCTTTGCAAGCATGGCTCGCAGCCGGGGCGAGGCGCTGGTGCCACCCGCGTTCCTGTCGCCGCCCATGCTGATCCGCTGCGGGTTCGAGGTGACGGGCCGGTTGTTCTACGGATTGGCGATCACGTTGACGGCGTTGTCCACCACCTCGGCCATCCTGCAGGCGACTCCGCTGGTCGTGGTGGCAGGCGCGGCGCTGGTCTTTGGCGAACGGGTTGGCTGGCAGCGCTGGCTGGCGGTGCTGGTCGGCTTTGTCGGGGTCATGGTTATCCTGCGGCCGGGGGCGGATTTCGCGGCCCTGTCCTTGCTGGCGGTCGTTGGCCTTCTGGGGTTTGCCGGGCGCGATCTTGCCACCCGCGCGGCACCCAAAGGCCTGTCGAACCGCCAGCTTGGCACCCTGGGCTTTGCCATGCTGGCCGTGGCCGGGGCGATCCTGCTGGCGGTCTCTGGTGGCGCCGTGCTGCCGGACGGGCAGGGGTTGGCGCTTTTGGCCGGAGGCGCGGTGTTCGGGATGCTGGGTTATCACGCCCTGACCTTTGCCATGCGCACGGGCGAGGTCGGCGCGGTCACCCCGTTCCGCTACACGCGGCTGATCTTTGCGATGATCCTGGCCACGGTGCTGTTCGGCGAACGCCCGGACGCGCTGACCTGGATCGGCGCGGCGCTGGTGGTCGGATCGGGGATTTTCACTTTGACCCGGCGGCGTTAGCCGGTCAGGTCAGGGCAACCAGATGGTTGTCCCACAGCGTGACCCCACTGGTCAGCGGCACCAGGCCTGTATCGTCCGCCGACCAGACAGCACCCATGCCGTCGGTCAGGACAAACCCATAGGCGAGGGCCGCCGCGCCGCACAGGTCGGCCCGCAGATGGGTGGCGACGGGCGTGCCGTCCGCGCGAAAGATCATCGCCGCCCCACCCTTGGGCGACGTGATCAGAATCCGGTCCCGGGTCGCTGCAACGGACCCCGCATAGCCTTGCATCACAAGAATATTCTGAAGCTCTGGTTCACACAGGACCGGCGCGGCTCCGGGGGTCCACAGGCCCAGTTGCGGCACGGGCTCGGCGGGGTCGCCCTCCCACTGCATCGCAAAGGCGATGGCGGGCCCCGACAGCGCCAGATGCCGGATGGAGTTCTGCCGAAGTCCGGGCAAGTCGATCTGGTCAAGCAACGCCCCCTCCAGCGACAGCAGCGACAGGTTC
>JAKQLM010000341.1 GCA_029567145.1 Pseudomonadota bacterium | reverse complement strand
CCTGCACGACATCGTGCTGACCGACCACCACACCCGCTGCCGGATCTATGCTCCCGTCGGCGCACATCGTGACCTTCTGGCCTACCTCGTCCGCCGCCTGCTGGAGAACGGCGCGAACTCCAGCTTCGTCAACCAGATCGTCGATGAGGACGTTGCCCCCGAACAGGTCGCCGCCTGCCCGCTAACCGCGCTTGAAACCCTGACGATCCCGAACCCCGCGCTGATCCCCGGCCCGGACCTCTTTGCCCCGCGCCGGAATGCCAAAGGCTGGGACCTGACCGACGCCACCGACCTTGCGGCCATCGACGCCGCCCGCTCTCCCCATGCCGACGCGCTGTTCACCGCCGCCCCCCGCCTTGCCGGGTGCAGCGTCGGCGGCGCGCAGGCCCCGGTCGTGAACCCTGCCACCGGCACGCTGGTCGGCCATGTCACCGTCGCTGCCGACCCGGACTGCGCCACCGCGCTGCGCCTTGCCGGACCCTGGGCCGCCGCCGCGCCGGAACGCGCAACCGTCCTGAACCGCGCCGCCGACCGGCTGGAGCAGGACTTCGGCCGCATCTTCGCCCTTCTGGCGCGCGAGGCCGGAAAGACCCTGCCCGATGCCATCGCCGAACTGCGCGAAGCGGTGGATTTCCTGCGCTATTACGCCGCGCAATCCCACCAGCCCCACCCCGCGCGCGGGGTCTTCGCCTGCATTTCCCCCTGGAACTTCCCGCTTGCCATCTTCTGCGGCCAGATCGGTGCCGCCTTGGCCGCAGGCAACGCCGTCCTTGCCAAACCGGCCCAGCAGACCCCGCTGATCGCCGCGCTTGCCGTGGACCATCTCCTTGCCGCAGGCGTCCCCGCCACGGCGCTGCAATTCTTGCCCGGCGACGGCACGGTCGGTGCCGCCCTGACCCGCGACCCGCGCGTGACCGGCGTGGCCTTTACCGGATCGACCGCCACCGCCCAGGCCATCCGCCGCGCCATGGCCGACCACCTTGACCCGACTGCACCCCTGATCGCCGAAACCGGCGGCCTCAACGCCATGCTGGTGGACAGCACCGCCCTGCCGGAACAGGCGGTCCGCGACATCATCGCCTCGGCGTTCCAGTCGGCGGGCCAGCGCTGCAGCGCGCTGCGGTGCCTGTATCTGCAAGAGGACGTGGCCCACACGGTCACCGACATGCTCTACGGCGCGATGGACGACCTCGCGCTGGGCGACCCCTGGCACTTGGCCACCGACGCAGGTCCGGTGATCGACGCGCAGGCCCAAGGGTCGATCCGCGCCTACATCGACGCCGCCCGCGCCGAAGGCCGGGTGCTGAAAGAGCTTGCGCCGCCGGGGCAGGGCACCTTCATTGCCCCCACCGTGCTCCAGGTCACCGGCATCGCCCAGATGCCGCGCGAAATCTTCGGCCCGGTCCTGCACATCGCCACCTTCAAGGCGCATCAGATCGACGCCGTGGTCGATGCGATCAACGCCACAGGCTACGGGCTGACCTTCGGCCTGCATTCCCGCATCGACGACCGGGTGCAGCGGATCACGGAACGGCTCACGGTCGGCAACGCCTATGTCAACCGCAACCAGATCGGCGCGATTGTCGGCAGCCAACCCTTCGGCGGCGAGGGGCTTTCGGGCACCGGCCCAAAGGCGGGCGGCCCGCATTACCTGACCCGCTTCACCGCGGCCCCGATGCCAGAGGCCCATCCCGACGACGCGGTGACCGACCCGAAGGACACCGCCCGCGCCCTGGCAACCCCCGCACCCAAAGTCGCGCCGCGGGTCCTGGACCTGCCCGGCCCGACCGGCGAATCGAACCGGCTCAGCCTGTCGCCGCGCGCGCCGCTTCTCTGCCTTGGCCCCGGTCGGTCCGCCGCGCTGGCCCAGGCCGAAGCGGTGCGCAAACTGGGCGGCCGTGCCGTCGAAGCGCCAGGCCTCCCCCCAGACGCGCTGGCCACGCTGCACGGCTTTTCCGGCGCGCTCTGGTGGGGCATCGCCGGGGAGGGTCGGCCCTACGCCAAGGCGCTTGCCACCCGACCCGGCCCGATCCTGCCACTGATCGCCGCCCCGGACCAAGGCCACGCGCTGCTGGAGCGGCATCTTTGCATCGACACGACAGCCTCGGGCGGCAACGCCCAGCTTCTGGCCGCCGTGGCCGAGGCTTGACGTCCCCCGCCGGATCGGAAACCCTCACGCCATGTTTCCGATCCGCGACCACAACCCCTCGGGCGGCACGCCTTTTGTCACCTTCGCCCTGATCGCCGCCAATGTGCTGGCGTTTCTGGCGACCTATGTCGGCAAGTCCGACCCGGAAGTGAACCTGCTGTTCTGGGACTGGGGCCTGGTTCCGGCAAGGATCGTCGCCGAGGGTGACTATGCCACCGCGCTTTCGTCGATGTTCCTGCACGCGGGCTGGATGCACCTGATCGGCAACATGCTGTTTCTGTGGATCTACGGCGACAACCTGGAAGAAGAGATGGGCCACGCGGGCTTTCTCGCCTTCTACCTTGTCGCCGGGCTGGCGGCGGCGGGGCTGCAAGGCTTTGCCGACCCGGGCTCGACGATCCCGATGGTCGGGGCCTCGGGGGCGATTGCCGGGGTGATGGGGGGCTATCTTCTGCTGTTTCCGCGCGCCAAGGTCGATGTGCTGTTCATCTTCCTGATCTTCTTCCGGATCTTCGCCATCCCGGCCTGGATCGTGCTGGGGATCTGGTTTGCGGTGCAGATCTTCTCGGGCCTCGCCACGCCCGGGGATGCGGGCGGGGTCGCTTACTGGGCCCATGCGGGCGGGTTCATCGCGGGACTGGCCCTGACCCTGCCGGTCTGGCTGCGCCGTGGCGGAGGCGGATACTGGCAGGCCACGAAAGGCCATCCGCCACACCCCCCAACCGCGTTTCAGGCCGCGCGCTCCAACGTGCCACTAGTGCCCCGCCGCCGGGGATAGGGGGCCGATTTCTTTAAAGAAATCGTGTCGGAGCCTTCAAAGGTTCCGGTCCGGAATTTTTGAAAATTCCGGCGCTTGCGGCCAGCGTCAGCCCCGGATCACATCCGCAAGGCCCTTGAACAGCCCGTCGTTTGCCGCGATCAGCGCGCCGTCCATCGGGTCGGACCCCGGGCGCAGGCCCTCGACCATCCCGCCCGCTTCCTTGACCAGAAGCACGCCCGCCGCCAGGTCCCAGACCGACAACTCGCGCTCCCAATAGCCGTCGAACCGTCCGGCCGCGACAAAGGCCAGGTCCAGCGATGCCGCCCCCCAGCGCCGCACCCCGGCGCAGGCGGGCATCAGCCGGCCCAGGTCCTTCAGCGTCGCGGGCAGCGTCGCTTTCGCCCCGAACGGCACGCCGGTCGCAAACAGCGCCTCGTGCATCGCGCGGCGCCCGGACACCCGCAGGCGGCGATTGTCGTTCAGCCAGGCGCCCGCGCCCTTTTCGGCCCAGAACATCTCGTCCTTGGCCGGGTCATAGACCACAGCCGACACGATCTCGCCCTTGTGCTCCAGCGCGATCGACACCGCCCAATGCGGCAGCCCGTGCAGAAAGTTCGTGGTCCCGTCCAGGGGATCGACGATCCAGCGCCGGGTCGGGTCGGCCCCGTCCTCTGCCCCGGTCTCTTCGCCGATCCAGCCATAGGTCGGCCGCCCGCCAAGAAGTTCTTCCTTGATCAACCGCTCCGCCTCGCGGTCGGCCTTGGTGACAAAGTCACCCGGCCCCTTGGTGGACACCTGCAGGTTTTCCACCTCGCGAAAGTCCTTGACCAGCGAACGGCCCGCCTTGCGCGCGGCCTTGATCATCAGGTTGAGGTTGGCCGAGCCTTGCATGCGTCCGCTCCCGAAGCGTTCCAAGCCCGGCGCTATAGACGGTCATCGCCGGGAAAGGAAGGGGGCGCTAGGGCACGATCTCCACCCGCATCGCCTCCATCCCCTCCCATTTCACCATCTTGAACAGGATTTCCGCATTGTCGGGATGCAGCCGCACGCAGCCGTGGCTGGCGGGCTTGCCCAGCCGCTTGATCTGGTCCGTCCCGTGAATCGCATAGTTGCCGTCGTAGAAGATCGCCCAGGGCATCGGCGCGTTGTTGTAGCGGCGCGAGCGGTGGTTGCGCGACAGGAACTCGGGCGCGAAAACGCCGGTCGGAGTGATCTTGCCCGACTTCGCGGTCGACACCGGCCAGGTATAGATATGCCGCCCCTCGTGATAGACCTTCATCGACTGGGTCGAGATCGACACCCGCGCCACGACCCTGGTCACGGGTTCGGCAGAGGAAGAGGCAAAGGCGGCCTGCGGCACCAGCAGCGCGCCCAGCAGCAAAGTGAACTCCCGGCGTTTCATGCACATCTCCGAATGTCCCGTCCAATGGTCCCACGATTCCCGCAAACTGTGGCAAGTCAAAGGAAATTTCGGGTTAACGCTGGTCAGGTTTTCCCGCCGACCCCGGGCGGGGTGGCCATGCCGATCTTTGGCCCCTCCAGCTCACGCAACAGCTTGCGGCGGATGGCCGGGGGATAGTCAACCTGTTGCGGTGCGATCTCGACAAACGCGCCCGGTCCCCGGATCACCTCGTCGCGGAAATAGCGCGCCACGTCCAGCTCATGCTCGCCGACGGCCAGCCCGTTGACCGTGATTCCCTCGAACCCGCCCCGGTCATAGACCCGCGCCACCGTCACGCCGTCGTTGTTGCGCCCGTCGCCCGCCACATCCAGCACCCGCCGCGCGCAAGTCGGGGCATCGGCCAGCAGGTCCGCGCCGAACCGCAAGGCCTCGCCCAAAGCCGTCGCCTGCTGCCGCTCCGGACGCAAGGCCCGCCGCACCGCCCAGATCGCGCCATCCAGCGGCTCTGGCCCGTCCAGCATGACCCAGGGCACGATGATTTCCTGGTGCGTCGGCCCGCTCCATTGATAGACCGCCAGCGCCACCGTGCCCTCGGGGCCAAAGATCGCCGCCTTTACCGCAGGGTCCTCCAGCGCTGCCGCCAACCCTTCGGTCTGGATCACGAAATCCGTGGCGTCGATCGACCGCGACACGTCCACCGCCAGCGCCAGCGCCAGGCGGCACTCGGCCCCTGCAGGCAGCGCCCAAAGCATCAGCACAGGCACCAGAGATCGCCGCATCGCACCCTCCGCCCGGCCAGGATAACCGCATTCCGCACGCCGACCTAGCCCCACCTCTTGCCTTGACCGCGCCTTCCCGCCACCCTTCCCCGAAAGGAGACCCCATGGCCACCGAAAGCGCAGGCGTCGATCTTCCCGCCATCGTCACCCTTCTGGGGGCCGCCGTCGTCGCTGTGCCGCTGTTCAAGCGCGCGGGCCTCGGGTCCGTCCTTGGTTACCTTGCCGCAGGCGTTGCCATCGGCCCGTTCGGAGCCGCGCTTTTCACCGACCCCATGGCGATCCTGCATGTCGCCGAACTGGGCGTCGTGATGTTCCTGTTCATCATCGGGCTGGAAATGCAGCCCGCGCGCCTGTGGGCGATGCGGCGCGACATCTTCGGCCTG
>JAKQLM010000299.1 GCA_029567145.1 Pseudomonadota bacterium | reverse complement strand
TCAAGGCGGAACTGAACCTGCGGCACTGGCTGGCCGATCTTGTCGGCCAAGGCGCAACGGTAGCCTTGCCGGTTGTCCTGACGCCCGCCGCGCCGCTGGTGTTCCGGCCCTGGACGCCCGATTGCCACATGGTGCACGGCTTCTGGAAGATCCCCATCCCTGCCGAAGGGCCGGAGGTGATCCCGGACGTGACCCTTGCGCCGCTGGTGGGCTGGGACGCGGCGGGGTTCCGGCTGGGATATGGCGGCGGCTACTTCGACCGGACGCTGGCCGCTTTGGCACCACGCCCCTATGCCATCGGCGTCGGACTGCAGGCGGCGCGGGTCCAGACGATCTTTCCGCAGCCGCATGACATAGCGATGGACGCGATCGTGACCGAGGCCGGTCTGCGCTACCCATGAACTCCTAGGCCGCGCTGATCAGACGCCAGAAAAACACCGCGCTCATTCCGAAACCCACTGTCGCAATCACTCTGCGGACGACGGGTTTCGGAAGCGCGCGGGCCAGTGGGGCACCGGCGTAACCGCCTGCCGTTGCTGCAAGCATCATGATGATCGCTTGCGGCCAGGCGACCAGTCCTGCCACCGCAAAGACCGCCACCGAGATGGCGGACAGAAGAAAACTTAGCCCCGACTTCAGCGCATTCATGCGATTGAGGTCGGTCATGCCCCACAGTGAGAAAAGCGCCAGCAGGACAATCCCCAGACCCCCATTGAAGTAACCGCCGTACAGCGCGACGCCAAAAAGCCCCAAAGCCCCTTCCGACGACACGTCTCGAGCCCTTGAGGCGGCCCATTGGCGGACCCTGTCCCCGAAAAGGAACACCAGGGTGGCCCCCAAAAGAAGGAATGGAACCACCATTGAAAACGCCTGGTTCGACGACACCAGCAAGAGACCCGAACCCGCCAGCCCCCCTGCAAGGGTGATCGCCGCCAACCGCAACAGCCGTTTGCGATCAAATCCTGCCAGTTCGTTGCGAAAGCCCACGGCACCGCCAAGATAGCCCGGAAAAACCGCGACCGTGCTGGTCGCATTGGCCATGACGGGGGGCATGCCGGTGAAGACGAGCGCAGGAAAGGTAAGGAATGTGCCTCCCCCTGCGACCGTATTCAGGATGCCTGCGCCAAAGGCGGCGGCGAGCAACAACGCTGTTTCCATCATGCTGTCTTTCTTGCGCTTCTTCAGAACAGGGTCATGGGCAGAGCAGGTCAGGCTGGGGGTACGGTATCAAGAACAAGCAGCGACTTTACGGAGCCATCTTCGCACAAGAGCGGAGCACGCTGACCGGCTCGCATACCTATGAGAGTGGCCCCCAGCAGCGAAGCGACCGGGACAACGCCACTTTGCAGGAGTCCCGGCCTTGCTCGGTGGACAATCAGCCCGGAGGTCGCCGCACCACCCCCCACCGAATACGTGACGAAGCTGCCGCCGGTCACGATATCGCGGTCGACTGACGTACCAACAGGCTCGCAGTTCACAAGCTTGTTCTGCAGAACATATGCCAACAAGGTCCAGGACGGTCCCCGGTTTTTTTCGCACACCTCAAGATGCTGCAGAAGATGCTGATGGTCGGCTTCCGGCAGGACGGGTCGCTGCCGAAGTCTTGACGGTTCCTTTGCAAATGAGTGGACGATGCCTGTTTGGGGGCTGATGCTGATGGCCATGACTTCTCCTCTGCCGGCTTGCGCCAAACGCTTTCATGAATGTGAGGAGGCCCCGGGTGGATCAGCAGGCGATCAAGCGCCTTACCCGCCCCGGGGACAAGGGCGGTTCAGCAGGGGAAACCGGAAGTGGTTTGCATGCGATACCATAGCGCAACGGTAGGAACGCTATGGTCGAAAGTCAATCAACGCGGACGCGTCCCCTTCGGTCTGGCATCTGATGTGTCAGGAACCCCGTCCATTCGGCGCCTTCGCGCCGATCCAAGGCGAGACTAAGGGACGTCGAGATTGCAAACTTGAGTATGAACGCCCATATGGCAGCCATGACGATGTTCAGCTTCCATATGAGGTTTCTGCGTTCGGCAGGAATTCTACTGAACCGCCGGTAGCCCCGGGCGGCCCAGGCCGATGTGCTTGGCCAGGCCCCGGGGATTTTCCGAACACGCGTCTCTCATTCGTTCACTGAGAATACGGGATCCCTGTCGGGTCACGAGCGCCTTTGCGACGTGCCCAGAGTCAGTGACCTGAGAGACATCATTCAGTGGATCACAATTGGAGACACAACATGTCTGTCCAAAAAGAACATCAAATGCCGTACCGCGTTGTCATGCCCGCATCCAACACCGGAAGGATGAACGTCCTGCTGCGATGGTGGCAGAGCGCGGTGCAAAACTGGCAGCGGCGGAAAATGATCGCGGCCCTGGAAGCCTTGGATGACCGGACGCTTATGGACATCGGCGTCCATCGCGGCGGCATCAAACGGGTTGTTGACGGGTTCAATGACGCGGAACTGCGAATGGTTCCCATTGCGCCCGAGCGAAAGCATCAGGACGCGTCATACGCTGACCTGAGAAGGGCCGTGTAACGCGGGCATTTCAAGAACCGCTTGCGCGCCTTCTGTCAGGTGAGGCGCGCGCAATTCTGTAATCCCGTTCAGCCAATTGTGGGAGATGACAAATGATGCTTTGCAAAGCCGACTTCGAAGAACTTTTCCCAGACATTTTCCGGCCCTTGAAGTCGGACGCGGTGCCCTGGGAAGCGGGCGGAGGTGCGCCGACCGCTTGGCAGGAGCCAGGTCCGATACGCCTGGAAGAGCGCAGTCCGCCAGCTCAACTTGCGACCGGTTTGCGACCGGTCCAGTGCGGGTCGATACGATGTCACACGCCCACGCGCCTCAGCCTAAGCGAGGGCGCGTAGAGGATGCTTTGTGACACTCTTCGTCAGCCTGCGGGCCATTGACTCCCCAGGCGGTGATCTTAAGGTCAGCCAAATGATCACGGTGTTTCCCCTGTTTTGGATTTTTCTTCAGAACCGCCCCCTGCCCGGGGCGGTTTGAACGCGCACGCATTGCGCGACTGCTCCGGGTCCTCCACCTCATCCCAAGAACCCTAGTTGAATGATGGCGGACGTGCCGTCTGAGGAGGAAGTATGAACATTTTCGGGCAACAAGAACTTGTCGTCGAGCATGCCGTGGTCCGAAAGGAGGGATATGCAGCTTTGTGCCAACTTGCGGTAAGCTGCATTCTGACCAAACGCGACCGCCGCGCTTTGGCTGACCACATTTTGCGGGCGGACAAGATTGGAACGGGGGCCTTCGCGATGCTGACGCGATTGCTTAGCCAGAAGCTCTTGTATGCAACGGTTCTAGATGACGAGAACGTCTCTGCCGATATCGCAGTTGGTGGATCGCGTATCACATATGTGATTGACGAACTTGAACCCGCGGCAGGACAGTTGTTCCACCATGATGAGTATGCATTCGACCAGAACGGAATTCACATAGGAACGCTTTTGGGCGCGACATTGATCGGAATGAAGGCCGGGTCAATTGGTCCCTTTCTTCAAGCGGACGGATCATTCCGGAGCGTGCGATTGCTGAGTGTCAGGCACTGATTGCTCTTGGTCTGACATCCTGCACAGAAATTCTGGGGTCTGCGTCGCCGACCCCAGAGACCCCCGACCCCATGGACCCTCAACAATTGCAAATCACAGGACGGACAAGGGACTTGCCTGCAAGTCGACTTCTTGCAGGTTCGCGCTCTTTCGCAACCGTTGAAAAGGAAAAGACATGACGACGACTTCCACCAGCACCTCTGGGCGGCTGCCGACGATACATCTCGACAAGTCATTGGTTGGACGGCTTGAGGCACTTGCCTCTGCAATGATGCGTCGCTCTCCGCAAGTCGGCGAGCGCCTGATGGACGAAATCGCGCGCGCAAAACTGGTCGCCCCAGGCAAATTGCGCGACGATGTCGTGACGATTGGAAGCGAGGTTTCCTACCGTGATCTGGTTACGGGCCGGCTTCAGACCGTCTTTGTGGTGTATCCGGAAAATGCCGACATCGACCAGCATCGCATCTCTGTCCTGACACCGGTCGGTGTGGCCCTGCTTGGCCTCAGCCCAGGCGCGGTAATCTCCTGGATCACGCGGGACGACGAGACACGTCAACTTGAGGTCGTGACCGTCAAGCCACCGGTGGCGGGGTAGCCTCTGGCCCGCCTGATCGCGGCGGCCGACCAGGGGGCGGCAGGGCACGCCTTTGGGATAGTGACCTGCGCTGCCATCTTGTCGCGCGATCTGGTGGCGGCTGGCCCGATCGCGCGGGCAGCACACCCGCCGCAGCCCTTGTCCCTTTCCTGGCCGATGGCAGTACCCAGGCGGCGCAGATGGAGTGACAGTTTGCGACCATCTGACGCCTGCGCCGCCTAGGTTTTCCTTCCACGGATTGATGGTGACCCTTGATGGGTTGGCAGGAAGAATGGCGGGACGAATTCGTGTCGATGACGGTCGGTTGCCCAGTTTCTGATCAGGGCCGTCTGACGGTGCGGATTCCAGACCCCAATCCTCTACGTTTGCGGGTCCGCACCAGTGTCGTTCGCCTGTCTGGACTGCGCCTGAATGCTGCCCAGATGGGCGCGCAGCGCGACATGCGCCCCACGGATATGCGCAACTGTCAACGCTTCAGCGGCATCCGCATCGCCCCGCGCGCAAGCTTCGACAATGCCCCGATGCTCGGCATTGGCCCGGGCATGGCCATCGGTCAGGAGGAGTTGGGCGCGCAAATAGCGGTCCAGTCTATCCATCGCGTTGTCCAGCGTCGCCAGATGGAACGGCAATGCGCTGGCCCGATAGAGTGTGGCGTGGAACTGGCGGTTCAGATCGCCCCAGCGCATCGAGTCGGATGCCGCCTCGCTGGCGCGGCAGATGGCGTCAACCTCGTCGATCAGCGCAGGTGTCAGCCGCGGTACGGCGGCGCGGATCACGTGCGCCTCGACCAGACAGCGGAAGTCGAAGATCTCTCCGGCTTCGGCGATGGACAGGCCCGCCACCACCGCGCCCTTGAAGCGGTGGGTCTTGACCAAACCCTGCTGTTCCAGCCGGGCGATGGCCTCGCGCACTGGGATTCGGCTTGTGTTGAACAGGCGCGCGATTTCATCCTGGCGGATCGGATCGCCGTCCTTCAGATCGCCTTCTATGATTGCGCGGCGCAGCGCCTCGAACACCAATCCACCGGCCGAGAGCGTTCTGGATACGTCCACGCTTTGCAAGACCATCGCTTCCCCCGTGCCCTGTCTTTGGTCTAGCCACTCACACCCATCGGGGGAAGAGATTTCATATTGTATATCGGATCCAATCCGGGTTAGGTCGGGTCTGCGCGACGATTGGGGACGGCGGGGTGCCATATCTGACTAAATTTTCATCAACGCCAAGTCCGCACTGCCGCGGTTTGCAGAGCAGTCGTGAAGGCAACCTCTGATGACGGACTTTGCCGCAACCCTGACCGCATTTCGCCCAGTCACAGGTTTGCCGATTTCGCAGGCGGAACGACTGGCTCGCATCGCCGGCTTGCAAGCGCGACTGGTTCAGGATGGTGTCAAGGCGGCCTGGCTGGATGCATCGACCTCGTTGACCTATTACACGGGCCTGTCGCTGGGCCTGTCCGAACGGATACACGGCGCGCTGGTCCCGTCCGCCGGTGCCCTGATCTATGTCTCGCCGCAATTCGAGGCGCCCAAGCTGCGCAACCTGCTAACGATCGCAGGTGAGATTGCAGTCTGGGAGGAAGATGAATGCCCCTATGATCTGATCGCGACGCGGGTCGCGGCATTTGATGCCCCGGGTGCGGGTCTGGCGCTGGACCCAGCGACGCCCTTTGTCTTTGCTTCGGCGCTGATGAAGGCGGTGGCGGGGCCGGTCACATCGTCGCAGCCGATGATCAGCGCCCAGCGGCAGCTGAAATCGGCGGCCGAAATCGCGTTGATCCAGACCGCGATGGAGGCCAGCCTCTCGGTTCAAAAAGCAGTTCACGCCGGGCTGCGTCGGGGTGTCATGGCCAGCGAGGTCAAGGCCTTTATCAACGCGGCGCATCAGGCGCTTGGGCTGACCCCCCTGTTCGCCGCCGTCCAGTTCGGCGAGGCGACAGCGTATCCGCATGGCGTGCCGCAGGATCAAAGCCTTAGCGACGGCGACATGGTGCTGATCGACATGGGCGGCACGCTGCAGGGTTACTGTTCCGACATCACCCGGACCTATGTCTTCGGCCAACCCACCCCCCGCCAGCGCCAGCTTTGGGATTTGGAACGGCAGGCGCAGGCCGCAGGCTTTGCCGCCGCCCGGATCGGTGCGCCCAGTGGCGCGGTTGATTATGCCGCGCGCAAGATCTTTGCCGATGCAGGCTTTGGCCCCGATTATCAGGTGCCCGGCCTGCCGCACCGCACCGGGCATGGGCTGGGGATGGATATACACGAAGAACCCTATATCCTGCGTGGCAGTTCCACACCGCTGCAGCCGGGCATGTGCTTTTCCATCGAGCCGATGCTGTGCGTCTATGGCGAATGCGGCGTGCGGCTGGAGGATATCGTCTACATGACCGACACCGGGCCGCGCTGGTTCGTGCCGCCTGCAGAACGGCTGGACGATCCGTTCGCTGACCCAAGGATTGCGACCCTGTCAGGCTGACAGGTCCAGAAAGCCCGGCCCGGCAAAGACGGGGCGGCACAGACGACAACAGAGAGTGAAAGGACCACCCATGAAAACAATGTCACGCGCACTGGTTGCGGCATCGGCGCTTGCCATGTTCTCGGCAATGCCCGCGCTTGCCAAAACCTTCGTCTATTGTTCCGAAGCCTCGCCCGAGGGGTTCGATCCGGCCCCCTATACCGCAGGCAGCACTTTTGATGCCTCGGCACACCCGATCTACAACCGTCTGGTCGAATTCAAGAAGGGCACCACCGAGATCGAGCCCGGCCTGGCCGAAAGCTGGGAAGTGTCGGCTGACGGGCTGGAATACACCTTCAAGCTGCGTCAGGGCGTGAAGTGGCATTCGAACGAAAAATTCACCGCCACGCGCGATTTCAACGCCGATGACGTGATCTTCAGCTTCCAGCGCCAAGGATCGGCGGATCACCCATGGAACCAGTATATCGCGGGCATCACCTACGAGTATTACAACTCGATGGAACTGCCTTCGCTGATCAAGGAAATCGTCAAGGTTGACGATTACACCGTGAAGTTTGTGCTGACCCGTCCCGAAGCGCCGTTCCTGGCGAACATTGCGATGCCTTTCGCCTCGATCACCTCGGCGGAATACGCCTCGGTGCTGGAGGCCGCGGGCACCCGTGAAGATCTGAACAACATGCCGATCGGCACCGGTCCTTTCACCTTTGTCGCCTATCAGAAAGACGCGGTCATCCGCTATGCCAAGAACGCCGACTACTGGGGCACTGCACCCCTGATCGACGACCTGGTCTTTGCTATCACGCCGGATGCTGCCGTGCGGTTGCAGAAGCTGAAGGCTGGCGAATGCCATCTGATGCCGTTCCCGGCCCCGGCGGATATTGCGGCGATCAAGGCCGATCCGAACCTGAAGGTCGAGGAACAAGCCGGCCTGAACGTGGGGTATCTGGCCTACAACACCACGATGCCGCCCTTTGACAATGCCAACGTCCGCAAGGCGTTGAACATGGCGATGAACAAGCAGGCGATCATCGACGCCGTGTTCCAGGGTGCGGGCCAGGTGGCGAAGAACCCGATCCCGCCGACCATGTGGTCGTATAACGATGCCATCGTCGATGATGCCTATGATCCCGAAGCCGCCAAGGCGATGCTGGCAGCCGAAGGTGTCACCGACCTGTCGATGAAGGTCTGGGCGATGCCGGTGCAGCGCCCGTACATGCCCAACGCGCGTCGGACCGCTGAACTGATCCAGGAGGATTTTGCCAAGGTCGGCGTGACGGTCGAAATCGTCTCTTATGAATGGGGCGAGTATCTGGACAAGTCGATGGAAGCCGGGCGTGACGGCGCGGTGATCCTGGGTTGGACCGGCGACAATGGCGATCCGGACAACTTCATGGGCGTCCTTCTGTCCTGCGCTTCGGCGCAGCCGGGCGGGGCAAACCGTGCCTTCTGGTGCAACGAGGAGTTCTCGGCCCTGCTGTCGCAGGCCAAGCAGACCTCGGACGTCGCCGAACGGACCCGCCTTTATGAAGAGGCGCAAGTGATCTTCAAGGATCAGGCGCCCTGGGCCACGCTGGACCATTCGACGCAGTATGTACCGATGTCGAACAAGGTGTCAGGGTTTGTGATGAGCCCGCTCGGCGACTTCACCTTCGCCACTGTCGACATCGCGGAGTAAGCGCGTCTGATGAACAAGATGCGGGTGCGCGGGAGAGATTCCGCGCACCCGGCATTTGCCACGGAGCTGACCCAAGGGTTGTGACATGATCAGATTCATCCTGAGCAAACTGCTGTATCTGGTGCCGACATTCATCGGCATCACGATCATTGCGTTTGGCTTTGTGCGCATCCTGCCTGGTGATCCGGTGCTGTTGATGGCGGGCGAGCGCGGAATTTCACCCGAACGTCATGCCGAACTGTCGGCCCAGTTGGGCTTTGATCGCCCGATCTGGGTGCAATATTTCGATTTCCTGGGTCGCTTGTTTCAGGGCGATCTGGGCAATTCGCTGGTGACCAAGAAACCCGTCATGGCCGAGTTCCTGACCCTGTTTCCGGCAACGGTCGAGCTGGGTCTGGTGGCCATCCTGCTGGCTACGATCATCGGTGTGCCGGTGGGGGTGTTGGCCGCCATCAAGCGTGGGTCGTGGTTTGATCAGGTGTCGATGACTGCCGCGCTTGTAGGCTTCTCGATGCCGATCTTCTGGTGGGGCCTTTTGCTGATCATCTTCTTCTCCGGCATCCTTGGATGGACCCCGGTGTCAGGGCGAATCTCTCTGTTGTATTTCTTTCCCGATGTGACGGGGTTCATGCTGATCGACAGTCTGCTGTCGGGGCAGAAGGGGGCGTTCACATCGGCCCTGTCGCATCTGATCCTGCCGTCGGTTGTGCTGGCGACCATCCCGCTGGCAGTGATTGCGCGGCAGACCCGGTCGGCCATGCTGGAAGTGATGGGCGAGGATTATGTTCGTACCGCGCGCGCCAAAGGCATGCCACAGTCTCGGGTCGTGGGGGTCCATGCGCTACGTAACGCGATGATCCCAGTGATTACCACCATCGGGCTACAGATTGGGGTGCTGATGGCAGGCGCGATCCTTACCGAGTCGATCTTTTCCTGGCCGGGAATTGGCAAGTGGATGATCGATTCCATCTCGCGCCGGGATTACCCGGTTGTGCAAAGCGGCCTGCTGCTGATCGCGGGGCTTGTGATGTTGGTCAATCTGCTTGTTGACCTGACCTATGGACTTATCAATCCGAGGATCCGCCACAAATGACCCAATCCGCCGCAAACAAACCGGTTGCAAGCCAGTCGGTCTCGGGTCCGCCTGTCGCACGATTGAGCGATGCAGCCATTCGTCGGCAGGTGCTGACCGAATTCTGGTTCTATTTCCGGCAGAACCGCGGTGCGGTGGTCGGGATGTGGGTGTTCCTTGTCCTGGTCATAGTGGCCGTGTTTGCACAGTTGATCGCGCCGCATGACCCGACGCAGCAGTACCGAGACGCGCTGCTGGTGCCGCCGGTCTGGCAAGAGGGTGGGCGGGCGAGCTTTCTGCTGGGGACCGACGCGGTGGGACGGGACATGCTGTCACGGCTGATTTACGGCGCGCAGTATTCGCTGTTCATCGGGATTGTCGTGGTGGCGATTGCCTTGATCGGGGGCATATTCGTGGGCCTGCTGGCCGGGTTCTTTGGCGGCTGGGTCGATACTGTGATCATGCGGGTCATGGATGTGATACTTGCGTTTCCGTCGCTCTTGCTGGCGCTGGTACTGGTGGCGGTGCTGGGACCGGGGCTGACCAATGCGATGATAGCCATCGCCATCGTCTATCAGCCACATTTCGCGCGGCTGACCCGCGCCGCCGTCATGGGCGAGAAGGAACGCGAATATGTGACCGCCGCGCGGGTGGCGGGGGCGGGCAAGCTGCGGCTGATGTTCAAGACCATTCTTCCCAACTGCCTTGCGCCCTTGATCGTGCAGGCGACGCTTTCGTTTTCATCGGCGGTGCTGGATTCGGCGGCGCTGGGGTTTCTGGGCATGGGGGCGCAACCGCCGGCGTCAGAGTGGGGCACCATGCTGGCCGAAGCGCGCGAATTCATCCTGCGGGCGTGGTGGGTGGTAACGCTGCCGGGACTGGCGATCCTGATTTCGGTGCTGGCGATAAACCTGATGGGGGACGGGCTGCGCGATGCCCTGGACCCCAAGCTGAAGCGGAGCTGACATGGCCCTTCTGGAAATCAAGAACCTGACGGTGCGGTTCGACACGTCAAACGGCGCCTTTACTGCCGTTGACGGGGTGGATGTGTCGGTGGATGGGCGCGAGGTGTTGGCGATCGTCGGGGAAAGCGGATCCGGCAAGTCGGTGTCGATGCTGGCGGTGATGGGGCTGTTGCCCGACACGGCCACGGTGACGGCCGATGCGATGATCTATGACGGGCGTGATCTGTTGAAGATGAGCGCTGCGGAACGGCAGAAGCTGATCGGGCGTGAGATCACGATGATCTTTCAGGAACCGGTCGCGTCGTTGAACCCGTCCTTCACAGTTGGCTTCCAAATCGAGGAAGTGCTGCGATTCAATATGGGCATGGACCGCCGGGCCGCGCGGGACCGCGCTGTGGAATTGTTCAACGCGGTCGGCATCCCCGAACCTGAGACAAAGCTTGACGCCTATCCTCATCAGATGTCGGGCGGCCAGTGCCAGCGGGTAATGATCGCGATGGCTATTGCGTCGAACCCTCGTCTTCTGATCGCCGATGAACCGACGACGGCGCTGGATGTGACCATCCAGAGGCAGATCCTCGACCTGCTGATGGATCTGCAGGAAAAGCATGGGATGGCGCTGATCCTGATCACACATGACATGGGCGTGGTGGCGGAAACTGCGGACCGGGTGATCGTACAGTACAAGGGCCGAAAGATGGAGGAGGCAGATGTGCTGAGCCTGTTCGAGAACCCGCAGAACGCCTATACCCGCGCGCTGCTGTCTGCCTTGCCCGAGAATGCAAAAGGCGATCGGTTGCCCACAGTGGCAGAATTCATGGCGGCGGAGGCACTCCTGTGAGCGTCGTGATCGAAGGCAGGGCCTTGACGCAGGATTACGTGGTGGGCGGTGGCGTGTTCACTGGAACCAAGACCGTGCGGGCCGTGAAGGGCGTGGATTTCACTGTCGAGAAGGGCAAGACCCTGGCAATCGTCGGGGAAAGTGGGTCCGGCAAATCCACCCTTTCGCGGATCATCGCGTTGATCGACGCGCCCTCGAGTGGCGAATTGCGGATAGAAGGTGAGGTCGTGGACATCGCCCGTCAGCGCCTGACGCCCGATATGCGATCAAAGGTGCAGATGGTGTTCCAGAACCCCTATGGCAGCCTGAACCCGCGTCAAAAGGTTGGGGATGTGCTGATGGAGCCGCTGTTGATCAACACAGCCTTGCGCGCCGCGGAACGGCGCGACCGGGCCGAGGCGATGCTGGCAAAGGTCGGCTTGGCGCCAGAGCATTTCAATCGCTATCCGCACATGTTCTCGGGCGGGCAGCGCCAGCGGATTGCGATTGCGCGGGCGCTGATGCTGAATCCCGCGCTGCTGGTGCTGGATGAGCCGGTATCGGCGCTGGACCTGTCGGTGCAGGCGCAGGTGTTGAACCTGCTGTCGGAATTGCAGGACGAGTTTGATCTGACCTATGTCTTTGTCAGCCATGACCTTTCGGTGGTGCGCTATATCGCGGATGACGTTTTGGTGCTGAGCAAGGGCGTCGCGGTGGAGCAGGGGCCGCGGGAGGCGATGTTCGCCAATCCGCAGCACCCCTATACTCAACAGTTGTTCGCGGCGACGCCGATGACAGACATCGCCGCGATCCGCGCGCGCGTGGAGCGCCGAAAGGCGGCGCGGGCCCGGGCGGACGCTCCGGCGGGCTGATGACCAGGCGGCTCAGGCGGCCTGCGCGACCGGGGCGGTGGCTGTCTCCCACGTCGGACCGCTCTGCCGCGGACTGAGAGAGCCGAAGCGTTTCTCCCGTCGATAGTGGATACGCAGGCGGGGGTGTGGCGCGGCGGACAAGACGGCCCTGGACGGATGAAGCGAAGCGATCGATCGGCCTTCAGACGACCGCGCCTGACGTTTCCGTGGCACAGGTGGCGCGTCGCTATACGGTGAACGCGTACCTGTTTTCAAATGGCTGCGCGATCCCAGGTATCGGCCCGCACCCGGAACTGCGTGAGAAGAGGCTGGTTGGAACGCGCACAAGCGCACTGATCCCTCGAAAACGCGGCTGCAGGTCAGGAAAAGACTGGTGTTCAGTGATATCGAAGACCATCTGGCCCGATACGACCTGCGGCGAGAAAGCCCCAGCTTGGCGCCAGTGGAGAAGGAAATCCGCAGCGCCCGAGGCGAGCCAGGGCTACAACCGCCCGCGCACGGGACCGTTCAGCCCAGACTGCGGACGATGTGACTTGGGCATGAGAGGAACACCTGCTGGCGTCCGGGGCATGCCGCTTAGTCCGCCAGCCCAAGCGGATAGGTCGGCGGGAAAAGGTCCTTTACCGCGGGATGGCCCCAGGTCCGGTCGGGATATTTCGCCAGAAGACCTTCGAACTGGCGCTGCACCTGGCGTCTGGCGGCATCGATGTCGATCCCGGCGACCCCGCCATCGCGCATGGACAGGCGGCCATCGACAAAGACTGCCCGGGTCACGCGACCCGTTGCGCCGAAAACAAGGGTCTGGATCGGGTCGATGGTCGGCGCAAAGCCGGGATCGGACAGGTCGAAGATCGCGATGTCGGCCAGCGTTCCGGGTGCCAGTCGCCCAAGGTCGCTGCGGCCCAGGGCATCGGCGCCGCCTGTCGTTGCCGCGTCGAAGATCTCGGCGGTGGTCAGCCCATCGGCCCCTCCTTCGGCCGCCCGTCCCATCATGAGCCCGACGGCCATGTTCAGCACCATGTCCGGTGGCGCGGTGTCGGTCCCCATGCCGATCCGGATGCCGAGGTCCCGGCACTTGCGGAAAGACCGCAGCATCTCGCCGTCGCGGGCATAAACCAGCGGGCAATGCGCGATGGTGACGCCATGGTCAGCGTAAAGTTGCATGTCCTCTTGCGTTGCCTCGACTGCATGGGGTGCGATCAGACGGTCATTGAGCACCCCGTTCGCAGCCAGCCAACGGGGTGCCGTGGTGGCGTGAAGCGCCTCGACCGTCTTCCGTTCCATCCGGCCCTGCGCCATGTGCAGCCGCACCGGCAGGCCCCGTTCGGCCGAGGCGGCCATCGTCCGGCGCAGAAGGGCAAGGGTGCAGGTCTCGACCCGGTCGGGGGAGAGCATCGGCTGGATCAGGCCCTCATGGCGGCCCGCGACGTGACCTGCGAACGCAAGGGCATCGTCCAGGCCTTGCATCCCACGCGCCTCGTCGAACTGCGGCTCTACCACCCCGGGCGCCGTGCAGACCATCCCACCGGAGCGGTAGGCCGGCCCCAGCCAGACGCGCAGGCCCATCTCGCCTGCCGCTTCGGCGGCCGCCTCGAATTCGGCGACGGTCTCGCCCCAGGCCCGGTAAAACAAGGAGGCAATGGGCAGCGCCGTGGTGATGCCGTTGCGCAGAAGCTGCGCGAAGGCGAAGCGCTTCTGGAAGGCCAGTTCTTCGGGTGCATACATCTCATAGGGGCCGCGATCGACGTAGGACTGCGGCCAGGTCCGGCCCTTGGCCCAGCCGGGGCCGTAGTCGACCGAAAGAAGCGTGGTGTCGAGGTCGGACAAGGCGTCGAGGTCGACAAAGCCGGGCGAGACCAGCGCTTCGCCAAAATCGATCCTGCGCGCGACCTCGCCCGGGAAGGCCGGGCCGACGTAAAGCACCCGCTGGCCTTCGATCACCACTTCTGCATGTTCCAGAAGGCGATGGCTGGCCCCAGTGTGCCCGACGACCCACCGCGCCCGAAGTGCGGTCCGGCCAGCGGGACGCCGACCTAGTTCCAGCGCGTCGAGCGCGATCTTCGCCGCCATGTCCACTAGCTTGCCGCCTTTCCCGTGTGCGGAGTGACTTGCGCGGCTTCGTGCTGCAGCAGGTGCTCGGGCTTCTTCAGTTCGAACTGCCTGTCCGAAGTGATGTAATTGTCGGCATGAAGCCGCGCGATCGGCTGGTATGTGGCGGGGTTCACATAGCGCCCGCCCGCGTCCAGGCAGCGGTCGTCGACGTGCATCTGCACGACCTCGCCGATCACCAGCACGCGTCTGGGGTAATCGATGATCCGCTCTACCCGGCATTCGAAGGCGCACGGGCTTTCTGCAACGCGGACGGCATCGACCTGGCGACCTGGAACCGGGGTCAGACCGGCGAAGGCCAACTCGTCCACATCCGAAGCGAAGTTGATCCCGCACAGGATCATCGCATCGGCCAGGCCCATGTCGACCATGTTGACGACGAACTCTCCCGTCCGGCGGAGGTTGGCGACGGTGTCCTTTTCATCGCCGTTACCGCGGTTCTGGATTCCCAGCGCCACAATGGGTGGCTCGTGGGCGAAGACGTTGAAAAAGCTCATCGGAGCTGCGTTGTCGTGCCCCTGGGCCGAGCGGGTCGTCACCAGCGCAATGGGGCGTGGGCCAATGAAATTCGTCAGCAGACGGTAACGGTCGGCGGCGGGCAGTTGCGTGAAGTCGTAGTCCATCTCCGTCCCTCCTATCCCGCTACGACGATCCCGCGCCGCACCACGCGACGGATAGCGGGGCGGAGGCAGAGCGCGTCGCCAGGGTTCATTGCCTCGATCATCACGAAGTCTGCGCGTCCCCCGACGTGAAGCCCATAATCCGCCAGTCCGATGGCACGGGCCGCCTGCGTCGTGGCACAGCCAAGCGCACAGCGAAAATTCTCTTCCGTGTTCCAGTCGAAGCGGAAGGCGGTCAGGAAGGCGCGCTCCAGCATGTCGCCATTGCCGAGCGGTGACCAGGCGTCACGGATACCATCCGAGCCGCAGCAGACGGTCACGCCCATCGCGGTCAGCTCCTCGACCGGCGGTACGGCCACATCGGCCGGGGCAGAGGTCATCAGAGAGATGCCAAGGTCAGCCAGCCTGCGCCCGATCCGTTCCAGCCGGGCCGGGGGGATCTGCCCCAAGCAGTAGGCGTGGCTGATCATCACCTTGCCGGCAAGGCCCGCGGCCTGGGTGTGATCGGCGATGCGTTCGACCTGCCAGGCGCCGAGCTCGCCCTTGTCGTGCAGGTGGATGTCAACGCCTGCGCCGGTCTCGGTCGCCAGATTGAAGACAAAGCGCAACTGCCCCTCGGGATCGCCGTCGATGCCCGCGGGATCAAGGCCGCCCACGGTTTCGACGCCCAGGGCGATGGCCTCGCGCATCAGGTCTGCGGTGCCGGGACGGGACAGAAGACCTTGCTGAGGAAAGGCGACAAACTGAAGGTCAACGCGGTCCGCCCATTGCTCACGCAGGCGCAGCATCGCCTCGACATGGGTCAGGCCGATGTCAGGGGCCACGTCGATGTGCGATCGGACGGCGGTGGTACCGAAGGCCAGCATTCGTTCCAGCAAGCGACCCGCGCGCACTTCGGGCGGCGTGGTGCAGGCCGACAGAACGCGACGCTCGTTCTCGATGTAGTCACGCAGCTTCCCAGCGCGGCGACCGGGCTGCCAGGGTTCACCCCACAGCGTCTTGTCCAGGTGCACATGGGGTTCGACGAAAGCGGGAAGCACCATCCGTCCCCCGCCGGGAATGGCATCGGGGGCAGTCACTTCTGGGCCGATCTCGACGATGCGGCCGTCGTCGCAGCGGATTCCGATGGTTCGACCGTCCATGTCGCGAAGGTCTGAGTAGGTAGTTCGTGCCATGCTGCCCCCCTTGAGTTGGGGCGCGGCCGATGGGGCCGCGCCGAGTAAGGTCTCAGCCCTTGAGCCGGGTCCAGATCCTGTCGCGCAACTCGCGCGCTGCAGGTCCGCAATCCTGTGTCGGGACAAGGCGGCTGGAATACTCTTCCGGCATGTTGATTGCGTCCATCGCGCGCCACTGGTCATTCAGGAATTCATCCGCCTTCATCGCGTTGCCATAGGCGATGGCATTCGACACGGCAGCGGCGTTTTCAGGCTTCATCATCCAGTTGATGAAGATCTTCGCATTCTCGGGATGCGGAGCACTGGCCGGAACAGCGAAGTTGTCGCGGAACATCGGCGTGCCTTCGGCGGGATAAAGGAAGCGGATCGTGTTCCGCTGCGCCGTGGCCCGCGCGGTCGCACCGTTCCAGACATGGTGCAGCGCCACTTCGCCCGAAGCCAGCCGGTCGACCGTGCTGTCCGAGCTGTAAAGCTTCAGCTTCGGTTTCTGCGCTTCCAGAAGTTCCAGGATGCGCTTGGCGTCGTCGTTGCTCTCCGTGCATTGCGGGATGCCCAGATACAGCGAGGCCGCCAGGATCACGTCGCTTGCGGTGTCCAGCGCGGCGATCTTGCCTTCAAGCTCGGGGCGCGGCTCGAAGTATTCTTTCCAGCTGGCTTCAAGCTCGCCGCCCTCGACCTGGGCGCTGTCATAGGCCAGCCCGGTCACGCCCCAGAGATAGGGTGCGGTGTATTCGTGCGTCGGGTCGAAGTCCGGGTTCTTGAAGGCGTCCTTCATGTGGACGTAGTTTTCCATCGCGTTGGTGTCGATCTTCAGCAACAGCCCGTCGGCGATCAACCCGGGGATGACATAGTCGCTGGGCACGATTACGTCATAGGCAGCCCCGCCCGACTGCAGCTTTGCCAGCAGCGTGTCGTTGCTGTCGAAGCCGTCTAGGATCACCTTGATCCCGGTTTCGGCCTCGAACTTCGCCAATAGTTCGACCGGGTAGTAGTCGGTCCAATTGTAGAAATAGAGCGTCTTTTCCGCGTCCTGCGCGGCGGCGGGAAGGGCCAGTATCGCGGCAAGCGCGGCTGCGGCCAGGGTGTTGCGTCGGGTCATGGTCTCTCCTGTTGGTTGTTATCGGCGTAGGCGGGTCAAGGCGAAGGACAGGCTGACGAGCAGGATCGAGATCACCAGCATGATCGTTGAAATCGCATTGATCTCCGGTGTGATCCCGGCGCGGATGGCCGAGAAGATGTAGACGGGCAGCGTCGTCGTCCCCGGCCCCGAGAGGAAGAACGAGGTCAGGAAGTCGTCTAGGCTGGTCACGAAGGCCAGGGTGAAGCCGGCCAGAACGCCCGGCCACAGAAGCGGCAGCGTCACCCGGCGGAAGGTGCGGAAGCGGTTGGCGTAAAGGTCCTGCGCCGCCTCTTCGTAGGAGGCGTTCATCCCGTCCAGCCGGGCGCGGATCGGCAGGTAGGCGAAGGGGATGCAGAAGACCGTATGCGCGAGGATCATCGCGCCGAGGCCAAGTTCGATCCCGACCGAGACGAAAAGGATCAGCGTGGCGACGGCCACCACGATCTCGGGCAGGATGAGCGGCAGCTTCAGGATCGTCTCGCTGGCGTCGCGGCCGGGAAAGGCACGTCGGGTGGCAAGAGCGGCCAGAAGCGCGATCACCGTGGCGGCGGTCGCAGCGCTGATCCCGAGTACGAGCGAGTTCCAGGTGGCAGCCCGGATCGAGGGGTTGTTCAGGATGCGGACGTACCAGTCCAGCGAGGCATGGGTCCAGACCGTCGCCGTGCGGTTCGCGTTGAAACTGTAGCCGATCAGCACGAAGACCGGCAGATAAAGATAGTTCAGTACGAAGATCGACACTTCGCGGGTCAGGGGGAAACGGCGGAAGTTCATGCGGACCTCCGGCTTCGCCACAGGGCCAGCCCCGTCATCGCGACCAGCATGACGGCCAGAAGAACGACCGAAATCGCCGCGCCAAAGGGCCAGTTGCGTGACGGTCCGAACTGCATCTGGATCACGTTGCCCAGCATCAGCGTCTTGCCGCCACCCAGCAGGGCAGGGGTCACGAAAGCGCCGAGACAGGGAATGAAAACCAGAAGCGAGCCCGCCAGGATCCCCGGCATCGCCACTGGCAGGATCACCCGCCGCAAGGCCCGCGCGCGCGTCGCGCCCAGGTCATGGGCGGCTTCGACCAGCCGCCAGTCGAACTTCTCGAAGACGGAATAGACCGGCAGGATCATGAAGGGCAGGAAGGAATAGGTCAGCCCGATCGCCACCGCGACATCGTTGTAAAGAAGCTGCACCGGACCGAAGGGCCAGATCGCGTCCACCGCCATGCCCAGCCATCCGCCCTCGCGCAGGATGATCAGCCAGGCGTAGTTGCGCACCAGAAGGTTGGTCCAGAACGGAATGGTCACGAGGAGCAGCATCACCGCCCGGCCCGTGGGCGACAGGCCCGCCATCCACAAGGCCACCGGCAGTCCGAAGACCAGACACAGCACCGTGGTGACCGCCGCCTGCAGCACCGACCGCAGGAAGATCACCAGGTAGTTGGTGTTCACGATGAGCGTGCCATCGAAGTCCTCTTCCCAGACCAGGCGCTGGTAGTTGCCGATCGAGGGGGCCGAGCCCCAGTCGACGCCTGCGGTCGTGCCCTTTTCCAGCAGCGACACCCAGCCCATGAGGCCAAGCGGCGCCCCCACCAGAAACAGGATCGCCACCAGCGCCGGCAGCAGCAGCGCAATGCGGCGCAAGGAGGCAGAGCGGGTCATTCCTGAAGCACCTGCAACGCGTCGACCGGGATCGAGATGCCGACCCGGCTGCCCTTCGAGGGTTCGAGTTGCACGGGATCCGACTGGCGGATCAGGAAATCTCCGCCCCCTGAAAGCCGCAACTTGTGCAGCGTCGCCGTCCCCAGATAGGCGCTGTGAACCAGCGTCGCCTCCAACTCACCCTGCCCGGATGCGACCAGCCGGGCGCGCTCGGGCCGGATCGCCAGCGTCACGCGGCCCCGTCGCGATGTCGGCACCGAAAGCATCCGTCCCCCGGCCATCTGGATGCCGCCGCTTTGCGCGTCACCCTCCAGGAGGTTGATGTCGCCGATAAAGTCCGCGACGAACCGATGCGTCGGCGTCTCGTAGATCTCGCGCGGGGGGCCCATCTGCAGGATTTGCCCGCCCTGCATCACCGCCACACGGTCGGACAGTGCAAGGGCCTCTTCCTGGTCGTGCGTGACGAACAGGAAGGTGATCCCCGCTTCGGCCTGCAACTGCTTCAGTTCGATCTGCATCTCTTTGCGCAGCTTCAGGTCCAGCGCGGACAGCGGCTCGTCCAGCAGCAAAAGCTTCGGTCGGGGGGCCAGCGCCCGGGCAAGGGCAACACGCTGTTGCTGCCCGCCGGACAGGTCAGACGGGCGACGCCGGGCCAAAGATTGCATGCGCACCATCTCCAGCGCTTCGCCGACGCGGGTCCGGATCCGGTCGCGCGGCAAACGCTGCTCTTCCAGAGAGAAGGCGACGTTCTCTTCGACTGTCAGGTGCGGAAAGAGGGCGTAGTTCTGGAAGACGGTGTTGACCGGCCTGCGGAAGGGCGGGGCATCGGTCACATCCTGCCCCTCGATGCTGATCGTGCCGGAATCGGCGATCTCGAAGCCCGCGACAAGGCGCAGCAGCGTGGTCTTTCCGCAGCCGGACGGGCCAAGCAGCGTAAAGAACTCCTGCCGGGCGATGTCGAGCGAAACCTCGTGGAGGACGCGGACGGCTGCTTCTCCGCGACCGAAGGACTTGCTTACGCCCCGAATCGCAACGCTAGTCGTTTCTGCCATCCGGGCCCCCGCGTTCAACCGCTTGAAGGTGGCCCATTGCATACAATCCTGTCAATATCGCATGCAAAAATTTATCAAGATCGCATACGATTATTGGTGAGACGTTATCCGCAGATCAGGGACCTGCCATCCGCAGGGCGAAATCTGCAAGCACCTGGCGCACATCGGTCTGGGGGCGCACCGAAAGCTGGGCGCGGGCAGCGACGTCTTCGACATGGTGTTCCATCAGATCGCCCGCCCGCGCAAAGTCGTCGGCCACCAGCGCTTCGACGATTGCGCGGTGCTCACGTGCGCCGCAGTCCGCCGAATGGGGCCTGCCATACATTGTCATGACCAGGGAGCAGCGCGAAATGATCTCGACAAGGTAGCGTTCAAGCAGGGAGTTGCCGGTCAGACTGGCAAGATAGAGATGGAACTCTCCGGCCAGGCGAATGGCTTCCACCTCGCTTTTTTCGGCCAGGCGGGTTTCCTCTTCCACCATCGCCATCAGTTGCTTCACTGCGACCGCATCAATGCGTCCGGCCAACTGGCGCACCATCGCCCGCTCGAGTGCGGCACGGATGACGAATATGCCGCGACCCTCTTCCAGAGAGGGGTTCGCCACGAAAGCCCCGCGGTTCGGAATGAGTTCGACAAGTCCCTCGGTGGCCAGTCGACCCAGAGCCTCGCGCGCAATGGTGCGCGAAGCCCCGAAGGCCTCGCCGACCGCGTCTTCGGGCAGGCGGGTGCCTGGTGTCAGACGCTGTTCCAGAATGGCCCGCCGCAAGGCCAGTTGCACCTTTTCGGTCCGGGTCGGGGTGCGGACCGGAGTCTTGTGGCTTCTGTTGCTATGCGGCATTCCAAAGGACTCCTGACCCGGGATGGACTGTACCTGCAATTCACCGGGCTTCCAGAGCCAGCACGGTTTGCCCGCGAAATTCGCTCAGGGCAGGATGGGCTGGCCAAGGGTATCCGTGAAGCTTCCGGTTTCAGGTCCATCGGTCCGGATGACAAGGGAAACGATGCGTTGCGCGGCAAGGTCGGGGTCGTCCGGGGCGACGGCTCCGCCCATGTCAGTTGCAAGCCAGCCCGGGTGGACGGCAAGGACACGATGCGGCAGGTCATCCGCCAGTTTGGCGACAGCCCGGTTCAGGGCAGCCTTGGACAGGCAATAGGCGTAGTCGCCGTCCGGGTCGTGGCCTTCGGTGAAAGACCCGGCCCGACTGGAGATGAAGGTCAGCGTTCCATTTGGTGTCAGTCGGCACAAAAGAGCGCGGGTCAGCAAAAGCGGCCCCGCGACGTTAATCCGCATCACCTCGGCCAGGTGATCGGCGGTCAGCGTCGCAAGTCCGCCGATATCGCCGAGGATGGCCGCATTGTGCACGACGTGATCGACCGGGCCGGAAATCAGGTGGGCGGCGTTGCGGATCGAGGTTTCGTCCGACTGGTCATAGGGCAGATAGGTGACGCCGGGCAGGTCGGGCCCACGTCTGCGCGACAGGGCCAGAACGCGGGCACCCCGGTCAGAGAGGTGCCGAACGAGGCAAGAGCCTAGCCCACGCGCGCCGCCCGTGACGGCCCAAGTCTGCTTTTCAATGTCGGGGCGTGCGGTAGCGGCGCTCGACCCGGGCGACAAGACTTGCGGCGATGAGGGTAAGGAAGACATAGATGATGGCCACCGTGTTGTAGGGCGCGAAGGTCAGGAAGGTCGCAGACTGGAACTCGCGCATCCGTTGGGTCAAGTCGCGGATCGACAGGATCGACAAAAGCGAGGTGTCCTTGAGGATGGCGATGAACTCGTTGCCCATCGGCGGGATCACGATGCGGAAGGCCTGGGGCAGGATCACCTGGCGGGCCGTCTGCCAGCGGCTAAGGCCAAGGGAGCGGGCGGCCTCGATCTGGCCACGGGGGACGGCGTTGATCCCGGCGCGAAAGATTTCGGCCATGTAGGCGGAATAGGCGATGGCCATGGCCGTGATGCCGCGAAGAAGGTTCGGCGGGTCCAGAAAGCCGCCAGTGGAGGATTTGAGAACCCCGGCAAGCGGCAGGCCGATGTAAAGGATGATCACCAGCATCGGGATGCCGCGCAACACGTCGATCAGGAATTCGGCCGCGATGGACAGCGGGTGGCGCTGGTAGAGAAAGCCGCAGACCGCCAGAAGCCCAAGCGCGATGCCGATGACGAGGGCCGTCGTGGCCAGGTTGGCAGCGGCGTCCGGCAGGACCTCGGTCTGCCAGAGGACCATGTCGGCGGGGGCGACTTCTGTCGGCACCACGGCGCCGGAGAGTTTGCCCGAGGCGATCTGGGACAGGGCGTCCGCGGGGTCGACGACGGTCTTGACCTTCGCTTCGTCCGCGGGCGCTTCGGGATAACTGCCATAGCGCACCATGTCGACGATTCGGCCGGGCGTCCCGGCTGCAATGCCGATTGTGCCTTCGGCGGTACCGACCAGGCTGTAGCCCAAGCGCGGCTGCGCGGCTTGCCAGGCGGCCAGTGTCAGCGTTGCAGCAGTCAGAAGCCCGAAGATGGGCAAGGTGCGGCGGGATGGTCGCAGCTGCATCAGGCCGACCCAGACCAAGGCCAGAATCGAGGCGAGGACATAGGCGGTGACGCCGGCGCGGATGGCAACGGCCAAGCCGGTTGCAAAGCCGAGATGGGCAAACAGCAGCAGCCAGGCAAGGCCAAGGCCGTTCAGAACAAGGACGGCCCGCCGCGCCGCCGGTGCGCCGGTGCGAAGCGCGGCGGCCAGCAAGAGCAGGTTCGTCAGCGTCAGGACGGCGGCGATCGGCAGGCTGGCACCCGTCATCATTGCGGCGGCAGCTTCGGTCAGGCGGCGCGGTGTTTCGGCGGGGACCACCAGGGGAGAAGTGGCCGGATCGACGGCATTGGCCACCGCAGCGGTCAGGAACGGGTGCGCAACCGGCGTGAGGCAAAGTGCCAGACCCGCGCCGATGCCCAAGGTGGCCAGGGCGACAGCCACCTTTGCCCGGGTAAACAGACTGGCGAGCGGGGCCGCGAACACGACAAGGAGCAGGAGAAACCCGGGAAACTGTGCGGCCGATCCGCGTTCCACGCCCAGAATCGCGGCAAGCGACCGGGTGTAATCAGTCGAGGTTGCGAACAGCCAGATCAGAAACGGCAGCGCGAGAAGTAGAAGCAGGTTCGCCGGCCGCAGGGCTTCGATCCGGTGGAGGAATTTCACGGGAGTGTCTCCTTGCGCGGGTGCCGGGTTCGGGCGGTCAGGCCAGCAGACGGTCGTCCTGCCGGATGATCAGCTCCGGCCGGACGAAATGGGTCAGCTTGGCAGGATCCTCGCCCTGGAGAAGCCGCAGCATGAAGGCGGCAAGCACACGACTGAGGGTTTCAAGCGGGAAAAGGAAGGTGGTGAGCGGCGGCCAGAAATAGGCGCTGGCATTGATGTCGTCATAGGCGATGACCGAGGCCCGGGTTCCGATCTGGACCCCGGTTTCGTGCAGGCCGGACAGGACGCCAAGGGCGGTGGATTCGTTGACGCAGACAAAGCCGGTCGCGGGGTCGGGAAGCGCCCGCAGGGCCAACGCTGCGGCCTTGCCGTGCCGCGTGGTCAGGTCCCCGCCCAGGGTAAGCGCGGGGTCTGGGGTCAAGCCGAATTCGGCATGGGCGCGGCGATAGCCCTCGATGCGGTCAATGCTGTAGGCGAGGGTGGGGTCAGGGTTTACCAGCGCCACCCTGCGATGCCCGCCTTCCAGCAGGCGGCGGGTTGCCGCATGGGCGGCCCAGTCGCTGTCGATATCGACGAAGGCGTGGCCCTGAGCGGAATGGCTGCGGCCGAGTGTGACGAAGGGGAAACCCCGTTCCAGCAGAAAGGCGATGCGGAGATCGTCGTGCAGGATGCCCGAGAAGATCACCCCGTCGGCTTGGTGGCCTTCGACGATGTTGCGGACGACGGCGATGCTGTCTTCGGTGTCGCGGACCAGTTGCACGGAAATCCGGTAGGCAGAACCCTCCAGCCCCTCGGCGATGCCGGCCAGGATTTCGGCATGTTCAACCCCGTTCCATTCGTGGCTTTTCGCCACCGACAACGGCATGAGGACGGCGACCTGGTAGGACTTTCCCGTCCGAAGCGACCTGCCCCGAAGCGAGGCCTGGTAGCCAACCCTGTCGGCCGCCTCGATGATGGCTGCGCGGGTCTGTTCGGTGACCACCGGCGAGTTGCGCAGCGCCTTCGAGATGGTGGCGATCGAATAGCCCGTCATTTCGGACAGGGTCTTGATGGTGGGGCGCGGGGTTGCAGGGAGCAAGGGGTACCTCATCAGGCGTCCGGACGCAGCATGCAAGCGCGCTTAGCGCCGGGCACGCAAAACCTCGCGGTAGCAAAGCGCTGACAGCTTGGGGCTGCGCTTTTGGGTTTCCAGGTCGACGTGGACGATGCCGAACGGGGTGGTGTAGCCGTAGGCCCATTCGAAATTGTCGATCAGGGTCCAGGCGAAATAGGCGGTGACCGGCACTCCCTTTTGCCGGGCGCGATCCAGTTCGGCGATGTGATCAATGTAGTAGGCGGCGCGCTGGCGGTCGTGGATCAGACCGTCAAGTTCGGGCGTTTCGGGGCGGGTTGCCATGCCGCTTTCCGAAATGTGGATCGCCTTTGGCGCATAGTCACGGTGCACATAGGTCAGGATATCGTGGATGCAGCGCGGGTAGATTTCATAGCCGACCGCCGTGTAATCGCCCGGCGGGCTGACGCGGGCAAAGTTCAGGGGCGGCAGTTCGGCACCGGACTGCATGACCGAGCGGCGGTAGATGTTGACGCCCAGATAGTCGATGGGGGCTGCGATGGTGGCCAGGTCGCCCTCGCGGATGTCGGGAAGAAGGCCTTCGCAAAGAGAGAGGAGTTCATCTGGGTAGCGGCCCTTGAACACGGCGTCGAGGTAGAAGCGGTTCTGTGCCAGCTCGAAATGCTTTGCGGCCTGGATGTCTTCGGGACGCTGGCTGGCGGGTTCGACGACGTTGAGGTCAAGGACGATGCCAACCTCGGCCCCGGGGGCGGCGGCGCGGATACGGGGAACGGAAAGGCCGTGGGCCAAAAGCGCGTGGTGGCTGGCGGTCAGGCCACCCTTCACGCCGTCGGTCAGGCCGGGAGCGTCCTCTCCGCTGGCATGGCCGGACCAGCAAAAGGTCCAGGGTTCGTTAAGCGTCGTCCAGTGGCGGACCCGGTCGCCATATTGGCGGGCCATCGCCTCGGCGTGGTCGGCAAGCCTGTGGGCTGTGTCACGGTCGTACCAGCCGCCCTTGTCCTGAAGCGCCTGGGGCAGGTCCCAGTGGTAGAGGGTGAGGTATGGCGTGATCCCGGCCTTGAGCAGCCCGTCGATCAGGCGGTCGTAAAAAGCGATGCCCTTCGGGTTCTGCGCCCCTTGTCCGTCCGGCTGCACGCGGCTCCAGGCGATGGAGAAGCGGTAGGCGTCGAGGTTCAGATCGGTCATCAGCCGGATGTCGTCCTGCCAGAGGTGGTAGTGGTCGCAGGCCACGTTGCCCGATGTCCCGTCGATGATCGCGCCGGGCTTGCGGCAGAAGCGGTCCCAGATGCTTTCGCCCTTGCCGTCGGCGTCCCACGCCCCTTCGATCTGATAGGCCGCCGTGGCACCGCCGAACACAAAGCCGCGGGGCAGGTGCAGGGCGCGAGCGCGGGCGAGGAGGTCGTCAGAGGCGTGGTCAAGCATGGGAGCGGTCTTTCGGAATGAGGTGGTGCAGAAAAGGGGGTGCCCCGCGCCTGCCCGTCCCACGGTGGGGCGGGGTGGGCGCGGGGCGTGCGATTACTCGGCAGACCAGTATTTGGCGATCAGCGCATCAAGCGTCCCATCGGCCTTGATCGCGGCGAGGCCCTCGTTGAAGGCGGCGACATTTTCGTCGCCCTTCTGGAACACCAGACCCAGCGGGTCGGCCTTGAGGTCGCGGATTGTCACCACCAGTTCGCCCGCGAATTCGGCCTCATAAGCGGCGGCGTTGGCACCGTTGATGACCACGCCGTCGACATCGCCGTTGCGCAGCGCAAGGACCGAGCCGTTGAAGCTGTCATAGGCCAGGACGTTGTCCTTGCCCGCGATTTCTTCGGCGGTGGCGGCGTCGGTGGTGTTGGCCTGGGCAGACAGCTTCTTGCCGGCCTTGAAGTCATCGACGGTCAGTGCGGCATCGGCGGCGCGGACCAGAATGGCCTGGCCGTTGACGATGTAGGGGTCGGTGAAATCCATCACCTCAAGCCGTTCGTCGGTGATCGAAACGCCCGAGGCCACCAGGTCGAACTGGCTCTCTTGCAGGGCTGTGAAGATGCCGTCCCAGCCGGTGGTGACGAATTCGGCCTTGCAGTTGATCTTTTCGCAGATTGCATTCACCACATCGACGTCGAAGCCGACGATGGCCCCCGTCGCCGGGTCGATGAACTCCATCGGGGGCGAGGTGGTGTCGGAGCCGACCTTTAGCGTTGCGCCGCCAAGGTCGGCAGCGTTCAGCGCGGTTCCAAGGGTAAGAGCGGCGAGCAGGGACAGGACTTTGGTCTTCATTCGGTTTCCTCCGTTGGGTCAGTTGGTCAGTGTGGAAAGGGCGGTTTCGGTTTCGGCCAGAAGAATAGCGGCTTCGTTTGGGCCAAAGACGAGGGGTGGTTTGATCTTCAGCACGTTGTCGTCCGGTCCGTCGGTCGAGGCGAGGACGCCGCGCAGGCGAAGCTGGTCGACGATCTGGTCGGCCGCTGCGGTCGCGGGGGTTCGGGCATCGCGGTCGGTCACGAGTTCGACGCCGACGAAAAGACCCATGCCGCGCACGTCGCCGATGATCGGGAAGCGCCCGGCAAGGTCGCGGTAGCCCTGCATCAGCGCCTCGCCCGTGGTGACGGCGCGGGCGGGTAGGTTTTCGGTTTCGATCACGTCAAGGACAGCATGACCCACGGCCATCGAGACGGGATTTCCGCCGAAGGAGTTGAAATACTCCATCCCGTTGGCGAATTTCGCCGCCAGTTCAGGGGTGGTGACGACGGCGGCAAGGGGGTGGCCGTTGCCGATGGGCTTGCCGAGGACGACGATGTCCGGCGTTACGTCTTGCGTGGCGAAGCCCCAGAAGGCTGGTCCGACACGCCCGAAGCCGCATTGCACCTCGTCCGCTATGCAGATGCCGCCCCGGGCGCGGATGCGGGTGTAGACCTCGGCCAGGTAGCGTTTTGGCAGGATTACCTGGCCGCCGACGCCGGAGAGGCTTTCGGCGATGAAAGTGGCAGCGCCGGTGCCGGTGCGGGCCTCGATCGCGTCAAGGCAGCGGTCGATGTCGGCGGCATAGGCAGGGCCGGAGTCCGGGCCACGGTGCGGTCCGCGATAGGGGTCGGGGAAGGTGGCGATCTGCACGAAGTCGGGCTGCGGAAAACCGCCCTTGCGCTTGAACTTGTAGGGGCTGATGTCGACCGTCCCGCCCGAGTTGCCGTGATATCCCCAGTCAAGGACCACGGTATCCTTCTTGCCCAGGGCTGTGCGGGCGATGCGGAGGGCAAGCTCGTTCGCCTCGGTGCCCGAGTTGACGAAGGTCACGACGCGCAAGTCACCGGGCATGGTGGCGGCGATACGCTCGGCCAGGTGCGGCATCGCGCCGTGCAGGTAGCGGGTGTTGGTGTTCAATTCGGCCGCCTGCCGGGCAAGGGCCTCCACCACATGCGGATGGCAATGGCCGACATGGGTGATGTTGTTGACCGTATCCAGATAGCGCCGTCCGGTGTGGTCGATCAGCCAGGGACCGCGACCCCGGACGATCTTCAGCTTTTCGCGGTAGGAGACGGAAAGCGAATGTCCGTTCACCTTCTTGCGCAGGGCAAGCAGGGCTTCCGGGGGTTCCGGGTCGATCTGGAAGGTTTCGGGGTCAAGGCAGAGCAGCAAGTTTGCGTCGGGGCTGATGTCGGCCCAGACGTCCCACAGGCTATCGTGCCCCACGCCGAAGAAATTGCCCGCCTGCTTCAGAAGGCTGGTGATGATCTGCAGGTGCAGGTGCGGGGCCCAGCCACCGTTTTCGTGCCAGTCGCCAAGGTGGGCGATCAGGTCTCCGGCCTTGATGGCTTGGCCGGGCTGGCAGAGCGAGGGGAGCGTGCCTCCGAGGTGGCCGTAAAGGGTGAAGAACGGGCGGCCTTTCGTGGCGGTGTGCCGCAGGATCAGCGTGTGGCCATAGTCCAGCGGGTCGGCGTTGTAGGTGACGCTTTCGACGGTGGCGTCGAGAGGTGCGTGGATGGCGGTTCCCGCAGGGGCGAAGATGTCGATGCCAAGGTGGCGGGTGCGGCGTTCCTCGCTGGCGGCATCGGCGAACTGGGCGGCCGTATAGACCGACCGTTTTTCCCCGTAGAGGCCGAAGCCGAGGAAGGGAAGGTCCTTGGGCAGGGCTGTTGGGCGTTGCGCTTGTATCCAGGCGTCGAAGGTGCGGTCGGAGAAGGCGGGCATGTCCTTGCGGCTGCCGTCGGTCGGGAGGGCGATGCGGGCGGCGCGGCGGGGGTCCGTGGCGAGGATCGGGTGCAGCGGGCGGGTGGTGAGGTCGGTGATGATTTCGCCCACGCCGGGGATCGCCTCGAACCCAGCGGCCTTGCGGCAGAGTGCGACCATGAAGGCAGGGTCTATCTTCTGTAGCCGTTCGAGAAGCGCGAAGGCGGGGGCCTGCGAGATCAAGAGGTAGTCGTTTTCCGGGTGCAGTTTCGACTGGCGGGAGGAGACGCACACGGAGCAGACAAGACGCATCCGCATCAGGTCGAAGACCAGGTCAGCCTCCGGCCCGGTCAGGGGGAACTCGGCGGTGAAGCCCGTGACCAGCGCGCGGGTGGCGGCGTAGAGGTCGGGCGTGTCGAGAAGCGCGTAGGCGAGGGTAATCGCGAGTTCGTTCACCGTGCGCCCTTGGCACATGTCGCCAAAGTCGATCAGCCCGGCGATCCGGGTGGGGTCGGCGGCGTCGGTGATGACGTTCCAGTCGTTCGCGTCCTGGTGCAGGACCGATGCGCGCAGCAAGGGGAGACGCGGGAAAACCCGAGCTTCGTAGCGCGCAAAAAGGTTTTGTACCAAGGCGCGCCGGGCTGGGTCGGCGATGTCCTCGGCGTGGCCTTTCAACTGCAGGACATGGTCCAGTGACCAGGGGAAATCGGGGCGGAAGGCCTGTGGGTGGCCAAAGCCCTGCATCGACCGGGTAAGGCCGCCCATGAAGCGGCCAAGGTTGGCAAGCTGGTCGATGCTGCGCGGGGCTTCGGCCAGAGGGGTGCCGCCGACCCAGGTGACAAGGCGCATTGCGGAAGGCTGGCCGTTAACGTCAACCAGCGCCCGGTCTGCCCCGGCAAGTGTCGGCACCACGCGGGGAATGCCGGGCTGGCCGACCAGCGCTAGGTGCAGCATCGTGGCATTCTGCAGGTCGATCTGGCCCGGATCCTCGGCCGGGTTGGCGATCTTTAGCACATGATCCTGCCCATCGCAGCCAAGGCGCGCGTTCTGGTCACGCTCGGACGGCAGGGGGCGGATGGTCCCGTGCTTGCCGAAATGCTGTGCGGCCAGTCGGGCGAGATCCCTTTCCGAAAAGGCGGGGTTGCCGGTGGTGAAGGCGGTCATTGGTGTGTTCCTTGGTCGGTCCGGGCAAGCCAGGCCGAGATGATCAGATAGACGGCAGAGGTCCAGGCGAAGGCGCGGTCCCGCAGGCCCGCGCCGGTAAGGGCATCGAAGTTTTCCGCCATGCCGCCGGTTTCGCAGAGCCGGCAGAAGCGGCGGGCGATGTCGGCGGCAAGGTCGGGGCGGTCCTGGCGGAGGAGACCGTCCCAAAGAAGCATCGTGGTCGGCGCCCAGATCGGGCCGCGCCAATAGCCGTCGGGTTCGTAAAGGGGACTGGTGGGCCGTTCGGTTGCGGGGCCCCAGGGGGTGATCCACCCTTTGCCCAGGCGGCCCAGCAATCGGGACGCCATGTCCGGCGGCAGGCGGGGGCCAAGAAGCAGGGGGATGAAGCCGATCAGGCTTTCGTCCGTCCGCAACCGGTCGGGCTGGGCGGCAAGGCGGGTGCCGAAGGTCTCGCCGGTCCAGAGGGTAAGGAGGAGGGCAGTAAGCCGGTCCGCCTCAGCCTGCCAGTGGCGCGCGCGGACGGGATCAAGGCGCGCAAGGCAGTCGCAAGTCAGGATCAGGAAGGTTGGCAGGTCGGGCGAGATCACCGGGCCGCCCTCGGCAAAAAAGCTGGCGTTGTCCCAGCCAGAGTCGTTGCCGTGAAAGTAGGCGGGCAGCCGGGTGTCGTCCTTGCGGGCGTGGATCAGCCAGTAGGACAGCTGACGCTCCAGCCAGGGGATCAGTGCCGCGCGGCGTTCATCGGTCAGCCAGTCCGGGTGGTCGTTGATCAGCCGCAGAATGGCCCAGCCGTGGACCGGGGGTTTGGTGAAGGCAAAGCTTGCCTCGCGGTCGTTGACGAAATCGGGAAGGAGGCCCGAGGGATGCTGGTGATCAAAGATCGCCGCGAACTGGTCGAATGCGAGGGCGGGGTCCATCGCCGCGACGCCCACGGCCGAGAAGGCGTTGTCCCAGGACCAGATGTTGATCATGTGGTTCTTGGACA
>JAKQLM010000280.1 GCA_029567145.1 Pseudomonadota bacterium | reverse complement strand
GAGGCCGGACCCAACCGCCCCGAGGCGCTGTTTCCGCTCTTTGCCGAGCTGGAGACCCTGCCGGGCGTCGGGCCAAAGGCGGCGCAGGCCTTCAAGGGGTTGGGGGTCGCGCGGCCAAAAGATCTTTTGTACCTGCTGCCGCATTCCGGGGTGGACCGGGCGCTGCGGGCGTCGGTCCGTGACGTAATCCCGCCCGCGACGCTGACGGTCGAGGTCGAGGTCGGCCAGCACGTGCCGCCGCGCACCAAGGGGCGACCCTACCGCGTCCATGTCCGCGACCAGAAGCTGGAGTTCCAGCTGGTCTTCTTCCACGCCCGCGCCGATTACTTGCAAAAGCTGCTGCCGACCGGGCAGCGCAGGCTGGTCTCGGGCAAAGTCGAGTTCTTCGACGGTCTGGCGCAGATGGTGCATCCCGACCATGTGCTGCGGGTCGAGGAGGCGGCAGAGATTCCCGCCTATGAACCGGTCTATCCCCTGGTCGCGGGCCTGACGCAGCGGGTGGTGGCCAAGGCGGCGGCGGGGGCGCTGACCCGGTTGCCGCTGCTGTCGGACTGGATTGATCCAGGGCTGAAAGCGCGGGAAAAGTGGCCGGACTGGTCGGCGGCGCTGCAGGCGGTCCATGCTCCTGACGGGGCGGCTGGGCTGGCGGTCACGCATCCGGCGCGGGTTCGGCTGGCCTATGACGAGCTGTTTGCGCATCAGCTGATGCTGTCGATCGCGCGGTCGACCTTGCGGCGTGGCAAGGGGGTGGTGACCGAAGGAGACGGGGTCCTGCGGGCCAAGGTGCTGAAAAGCTTGCCTTATGCGATGACCGGGGCGCAGGTCCGGGCTGTGGCCGAGATCGCCGCCGACATGGGCGCGCCTTTGCGGATGAACCGGCTGCTGCAGGGCGACGTGGGGTCCGGCAAGACCCTGGTCGCGTTTCAGGCGCTCTTGATCGCGGTCGAGGGCGGCGGGCAGGGCGTGATGATGGCACCGACCGAGATTCTGGCACGCCAGCATTTCGAAGGCCTGGCCCCCCTGGCGCGGGCGGCGGGGGTCCGGCTGGAACTGCTGACCGGTCGCGACCGGGGCGCGGACCGGGCGATGAAGCTGGAAGACCTTGCGATGGGGCGCATCCCGATCCTGGTCGGCACGCACGCGGTCTTTCAGAAAGACGTGGAGTTTCAGGACCTTCGCATTGCGGTGGTCGACGAACAGCACCGCTTTGGCGTGGCGCAGCGGATGGAGCTGGGGGCCAAGGGTGCGGCGGTCGATGTGCTGGTGATGACCGCGACGCCGATCCCGCGCAGCCTGGCGCTGGCCACGCATGGCGACATGGACGTGTCGGTTCTGGATGAAAAACCGGCGGGGCGAAAGCCGATCCGCACGGCGATGGTGTCCTCTGACCGGCTGGACGAGGTGGTGGACCATCTGCGCAAGGCCGTGGCCGAGGGGCGGCAGGCCTATTGGGTCTGCCCCCTGGTCGAGGAATCTGAGGTGGTGGACTATGCCAGCGCCGAAGAGCGTTTCAAGGCGTTGCGGGCCACCCTGGGTGACCGGGTCGGGCTGGTGCATGGCCAGATGCCGCCCGCCTACAAGGATGCGGCCATGGCGCGGTTCGTTGCGGGCGAAACCTCGGTCCTGGTGGCGACCACGGTGATCGAGGTGGGCGTCAACGTGCCGAACGCGACGATCATGGTGATCGAACAGGCCGAGACTTTTGGCCTGGCGCAACTGCACCAGTTGCGCGGTCGGGTCGGGCGGGGCGAGGGGGCGTCGACCTGTCTGCTTTTGTACCAGGCACCGCTGAACGAGACGGGCGTCAGGCGGCTGACCACGATCCGCGACACCGAGGACGGGTTTCGCATCGCCGAGGAGGACCTGGCGATGCGCGGGGCGGGCGATCTGATCGGGACGGCACAAAGCGGCCTGCCACGGTTCCGGGTCGCCGATCTGGAACGGCAGGCCAGCTTGATGGCCCTGGCGCAGTCGGACGCGCGCAAGCTCTTGCACGACGATCCGGGGTTGACCGGGCCAAGGGGTCAGGCGGCGCGGGCCCTGCTGTGGCTGATGGATCAGGACCGGGCCCTGCGGCTGATCAGCGTGGGCTGACGGCACGGCCGGGGCCAAGCTCACGCCCGATGCTGTGACGGCGCGGGTCCGAAATTCCCTTGACGACTCAGTACTTCGGCTGCGGATACCCGGTTTGTTCCCGAATGTTCTTAAAAAGTTCTTTACAGGGTTAACCAAGTATGAGAACAATATGGCAACAAGCAAGGAAATCGCGATGAAAGCCGCCGTGAAGACCCTGTTAAGCCACAACCCCCGCGGTGCGGTCGAGGATCTTGTCGGCCTTGCTGCCTTGTTCGTCCTGCTGTTCGCCGTGCTGTCTTTGCCCGGCCTGACCTGAGTTCTGCCCCGCGCTCTGTCCCCCAAGGGTGACGGCCTTCCCGGCCCCCGTGGCCCCGCCGTCCGCCGTTTCCAGACGCGCTCCTCCGCCGCCATCCCGTTGGATGTGCGGCGGTTTTTTTTAGGCGGCGGCCTCTGCGGCCTGCATCGCCTCGCAGACCGCCTCCAGTGCCAAGAGGATCGAGGCGTGGCGGTTCTTGTAGTCGCGCGCGGGAAGCAGGACGTCGTAGCCCTGGAACGGAGCGGCGGGGACCGGACCTGCGTCCTTGAGCATGGCCTTCAGGCTGTCGCGGGCGGCTTCCAACTCGGCCAGGCTGCGGCCAACCACGGACTGCCCAAGGACCGCGGCCGAGGCCTGGCCCAGCGCGCAGGCCTTCACGTCCTGCGCAAACTGCGTGATCCGGCCAGCTTCAACCCTCACATCCACCGTGACGGTCGAGCCGCACAGCGGAGAGCGCCGTCGTGCCGTGCCCTGCGGCGCGGCAAGCCGCCCGTGGTGCGGGATGTCTGCCGCCAGCGCCAGGATGCGGGTCGAGTAAAGCTTGATGAGGTCGCTGTCGCTCACGTTTCAGGATCGCCTTCGCGCATGGAAATTCCCGTGCTGACCCCGTATGTAATCCCGGCGAACCCGCCTGCCAAGGAGAAGCCCATGCCCTTTGATCCGGCCACACTGAAATATGACGCCGCCGGGCTGATCCCTTGCGTGGCGCAGGATGCGGCGTCGGGCGAGGTGCTGATGCTGGCCTGGATGAACGAAGGCGCGGTCGCGGCGACGCTGGAAACCGGCAAGGTCACCTACTGGTCGCGGTCGAGGGCGGCGTTCTGGGTCAAGGGTGAGAGTTCGGGCCACCATCAGCGGCTGGTCGAACTGCGGGTGGACTGCGACCGGGATTGCCTGCTGGCGCTGGTGGAACAGGAGGGGCCCGCGTGTCATACCGGGCGGCGGTCCTGTTTCTACACGGCGGTTCGCGGGGGCGAGGAGGTTGAAATCCTGACCCCTGTCCACAGTGGACAAAGCTGATCCCTTCTTTTTAATCAAGGGCTTGGTCGCGGACGTTAGGGGATTGGTAACCCAATCATCCGGCGGATGTCGGCGGGGGTCGCGCCCTCGGCCCGGTATTTCTGAATCGCCCGGGCATCGTCGCGCTTGGCCAGACGCTTGCCCTGATCGTCGCGGATCAGGTGGTGGTGGTGGTAGACCGGCGTCGGCAGGCCGAAAAGGTGCTGCAGGATGACCTGGATGGGCGTGAAGTCGAACAGGTCTGCGCCGCGGATGACGTGGCTTACGCCCTGGTCGGCATCGTCGAAGGCCGAGGCAAGGAAATAGGCGACGATATCCTCGCCCTTTCGCGACAGGACCACGTCGCCGATCCGGGCCTGCGCTTCGGCCGGGTTGATCCGGTGCGTACCGGGATGGGCGGGGCCGGTCTCGTCAAAGAGGAGATCAGCAGTCACAAGGACCTTGAGCGCGGCATCAAGGTCAAGCCGAAGCGCGTCTCCGGGCAGACGGGACGCCATGCTGCGGCCCCTGCAGGTGCCGGGATAGACGTTGAAGGCGACACCTTCCTGCGGAGCCGAAAGCGCTGCGCGGATGTCCGAGCGCGTGCAGGAGCAGGGGTAGAGAAGGTCTTTGTCTTCAAGGGCTTCCAGGCGGGTGTTGTAGTGGGCGATCTGCGTGGCCTGGCGGTGGATCGGCCCGTCCCAGCCAATCCCCAGCCAGCGCAGGTCTTCCTGGATCAGCGCGTCGTATTCGGGTTTGCAGCGGTCAAGGTCGGTGTCTTCCATCCGCAGGAGGAACCGGCCCCCCGCGGCGCGGGCCATGTCATGTGCAAGGATGGCGGAATAGGCGTGGCCCAGATGCAGGGGGCCGGTCGGGCTGGGAGCGAAGCGGGTTACGAAAGCCATTCGGTAAAGGCCTGCTTGGCACGGTCGGTATAGGCCTTGTAGCGCACGGTGCGGCCCCGGCGGCCACCCTTGGCGTCGATCGGGGGGAAGAGGCCGAAGTTCACGTTCATCGGCTGGAAGGTCTTGGCCTCGGCCCCGCCGGTGATGTGGGTGATCAGGGCGCCCATTGCGGTCTGAGCGGGCGGCGGGGGCAGAGTTTCGCCTTTGATCTCGGCGGCGGCCATGCGGCCCGCCAGAAGGCCCATCGCGGCGGATTCGACATAGCCTTCGACGCCGGTGATCTGGCCCGCAAAGCGGATATGCGGGTGGGTTTTCAGCCGCATCTGGTGGTCCAGAAGCGTGGGCGAATTGATGAAGGTGTTGCGGTGGATGCCGCCGAGGCGGGCAAAGCTGGCCCCTTGCAGGCCGGGAATCATCTTGAAAACAGCGGTTTGTGCGCCGTACTTCATCTTGGTCTGGAAGCCGACGATGTTGTAGAGCGTGCCAAGCTTGTTGTCGCGTCTTAGCTGGACGACGGCGTAGGGCTTGACGGTCGGATTATGCGCGTTGGTCAGGCCGACCGGCTTCATCGGCCCGTGGCGGAGCGTTTCGCGGCCCCGTTCGGCCATGACCTCGATGGGCAGGCAGCCATCGAAGTAGCCTGCCGTCTCACCCTCATGGAACTCGGTCTTGTCGGCGGCCAGAAGGGCGTCGATGAACGCCTCATACTCGTCGCGGGTCATCGGGCAGTTGATGTAGGCCTTCTGTTCGTCCTCGGTCTCGCCCTTGTCGTAGCGGGACTGGAGCCAGGCGGTGTCCATGTCGATGCTGTCGGCATAGACGATGGGAGCGATGGCGTCGAAGAAGGCCAGCGCCTCGGCGCCCGTCGCCTGCTTGATGGCCTGAGCGAGAGTGGGGCTGGTCAAAGGGCCAGTGGCGATGATCCAGTGGCCGGATGAGGGAAGGTCGGTAACCTCTTCATAAGACGTGGAAATCAGCGGGTGGGATTTCAGTTTCGCGGTGACGGCGGCGGCGAAGGGGTCGCGGTCAACGGCCAGCGCGCCACCTGCGGGAAGGCGGTGCTTCTCGGCCATTTCCATCACCAGGCCACCAGCGGTCCGCATCTCCCAGTGCAGAAGGCCGACGGCGTTCTGTTCGTGGTCGTCCGAGCGGAAGGAATTGGAGCAGACCATTTCCGCGAAATCGCCGGTGCGGTGGGCGAAGGTTTTCACCACAGGGCGCATTTCGTGGATGACCACGGGGATGCCCGCGTTGGCGGCAGCCCAGGCGGCCTCGGTTCCGGCCATGCCGCCGCCGATGATGTGAAGTGTGTCCATGCGGGGGATGTAGCTTTGTGGGACTGGCGTTGCAAGAAGGGGCGCTGCCCCTTCACCCCGGGATATTTGGGGACATAGAATTGGCGTCGCGGTGGGCCTTCGTGAATTCGGCCGGGTCGTTGGTCGGCTGCCCGAGTTCGGCGGCTTTCAGGAAAAAGCCGGGGGCGGGCAGATGGTCGGGCGAAAGGCGCTGGCGGAGGAGGGCGGCGCGGAAGGGTCTTCCCTGGGCGGCGTCTTGTTCCATCAGGGCTTCGAGTTGGGCGGTGAGGTCGGCCATTCTGAGGCCAAGCTCTTTGGCGAGAGCGCCGTAGGTGATTGTTTCGCCCGCCGCCGCGAGGGCGGCGAGCTTTTCTTCAAGCCTCTTCATCGCCCTGATCGGCGACGCGGGCGACGGAGACGACTTCCTCGTTACTGGCCACGTTGAACACCTTGACGCCCCCCGCGGACCGCGAGCGGAAGCTGATCTGGTCGACCGGCACGCGGATCGACTGGCCGGTGGAGGTGGCGAGCATGATCTGGTCCGAGGGCGTGACCGGGAACGAAGCGATGATGCGGCCTCCCCTTGGGCCGGGGGAGATGGCCTTGACGCCCATGCCGCCACGGCCCCGGACGGGGTAGTCGTGGGAGGAGGAGAGCTTGCCGGAGCCGCCCTTGGTGACGGTCAGGATCAGGTCTTCGGCGGCTGACATCTCGCTGTAGCGGTCTGGGCTAAGCTGTCCTGCAGGAACGGTTTCTTCCTCGTCGTCGGTCTCCTCCTCGGTCACGCCGGCCATCAGGCGGCGCTGCTTGAGGTAGGCTTCGCGTTCGGCGGGATCAGCCTCAAAGTGGCGGATGATCGACATGCTGACGACGTGGTCGCCTGCGGCCAGACGGATGCCGCGCACGCCCGTGGAGCCGCGGGACTTGAAG